>NZ_DASYDG010000019.1:0-141137 GCF_036499745.1 Pinirhizobacter sp. | reverse complement strand
AGGCGTGGCCATCGTCGCCGGCGAGATCACCACCAGCGCCTGGATCGACCTGGAAGCGCTTACGCGCAAGGTGATCCTGGACATCGGCTACAACAGCTCGGAAGTCGGTTTCGACGGCGAGACCTGCGGCGTGCTCAACCTCATCGGCAAGCAGTCACCTGATATCAACCAGGGCGTGGATCGCAAGAAGCCCGAGGAACAGGGCGCCGGCGACCAGGGCCTGATGTTCGGCTACGCCACCAGCGAAACCGCCGAATACATGCCGGCGGCGATCCACTATGCCCACCGCCTGGTCGAACAACAGACCAAGGTGCGCAAGAAGAAGAACTCTCCCCTGCCCTGGCTGCGTCCGGACGCCAAGAGCCAGGTCACCCTGCGCTACGAAGACGGCAAGGCCGTGGCCATCGACGCGGTGGTGCTGTCCACGCAGCACGATCCGGGTGTGAAGCAGAAGGATCTTATCGAAGGCGTGCGCGAGCTGATCCTCAAGCCCGTGCTGCCGTCCAAGCTCCTGCACAAGGGCACCAAGTTCCACATCAACCCGACCGGCAAATTCGTCATCGGTGGTCCGGTGGGCGACTGCGGCCTGACCGGCCGCAAGATCATCGTCGACACCTACGGCGGCTGGGCCCGCCACGGCGGCGGTGCGTTCTCGGGCAAGGATCCGTCCAAGGTGGATCGTTCGGCCGCCTACGCCGCACGCTACGTGGCCAAGAACATCGTGGCTGCCGGCCTTGCCGATCGCTGCGAGATCCAGGTGTCCTACGCCATCGGCGTGGCCGAGCCGACGTCCATTTCGGTCACCACCTTCGGCACCGGCAAGATCGCCGATGACAAGATCGAGAAGATCATCCGCAAGCACTTTGATCTTCGCCCGTACGGCATCATCAAGATGCTCGACCTGGTACACCCGATCTACCAGCCCACCGCGTCGAACGGCCACTTCGGCCGCACGCCGTACGAGATGAAGGATGCCCACGGCAACACCTTCACCGCGTTCTCGTGGGAGAAGACGGACAAGGCCGACGAAATCCGCGAAGCGGCCGGCCTGGGTGCCAAGCGCAAGTAAGCGTTCAGTAACCTGTCAAGGATAAGGCCGCCCTCCGGGGCGGCCTTTTTCGTTGGATACGATCAAAAGGCACACCACGGAACCTACGTAACCGTCTCAAATTGGCGCTGCATGTCATGCATCGGGGCGTAACGCATTGACACCGGCGTATACCGCTCGGTAGTTTCATCCGCAGCCGCCGTTTCGCGGCACGAACCGGACCGCGAAGTCCGGCGACCTGATATGGATGTCGGGTTTCGCACGCGCATGGCCTGCATGGCCTTCAGCCACGTGCCCTTCGACATCCCCATCAGCCGCCGGAACGTTCCGCGAGATCCGGGCCTTTCCGTTGCCTTGGGGAGTTCCATCAGCATGACGCTACCGCACCAACCAATCCGCCGACGCCTGTTGGCCACAGCCCTCGCCTGCGCAGTCGCCACACCAGCCTTCGCGCAGTCCAACGCCTCGGGGGTGATCTTCGGTCGCGCCACGGCCGGCGATACCCTCCGCGTGGAGAACCTGGACACCGGCCTGGTCCGCGAGATCTCCACCGACACCGAAGGCCGCTACCGCGCGCCGTCGCTGCCAGTGGGCCGCTATCGCGTCGACCTCAAGCGCAACGGCGCCACGACGCACTCTCGCGATAACGTAAGCGTGAACCTGGGCGCGGGAACCGACGTCAGCTTCGTCGCGGCCACCACATCGCTGGCTGGTGTTTCCGTTAGCGCCAATGCGCTTCCCGCCATCGATGTCTCTTCCACCGACTCACGCACGGTGGTCACCGCCGAGCAGCTACGCAAGCTGCCTCTGGCACGCAACACGACCGCCGCGGCGCTACTGGCACCGGGTACGGTGCAGTCCGACTCCCGCTACGGCAATGTCGCCTCGTTCGGCGGCGCCTCAGCCGCGGAAAACCAGTACTACATCAACGGTTTTTCGGTGACCAATGCCCTCACCGGGATCGGCTCGATCGGGCTGCCCTTCAACGCCATCGACCAGCAGCAGGTCTACACCGGTGGCTATGGTGCGGAATACGGCCGCTCCACCGGCGGCGTGGTCGATATCGTCACCCAGCGCGGCGGCAATACCTGGAAGGGTGGCGCGCAGATGTTCTGGAACCCGCGCCCGCTCGCCGATTCGCCGCGAAATGTCTACCGTGATGGAAAACTTTTCCAGGATCGCAGCCGGAACAAGGATTCATCGTACGAGTACGCCGCCTACCTCGGCGGCCCGCTGGTGAAGGACAAGCTGTTCTTTTACGGTGCCGTGGATATCACGAAGGAAAACCAGCGCGAGGCGAGAAGTGCCTCCGTGGGCACGCTCGAACAGTCCAGGATCAAGGCCACGCGATGGCTCACGAAGCTGGACTGGAACATTACCGACTCCAACATTCTCGAATTCACCGCCATCGGCGATAACGCCGACGAAACCTACGGCGTCTATTCCTACGACGTCGCCAACGCCACCGAAGGCGCCTACCGCGGCAAACGCTATCTGAAAAACAGTGCCCTGGCGGGCTCCGCGCCCGGCGGCAATGTCTATATCGCGCGATACACCGGCTACCTCACCGACGACCTCACCCTCAACGTGCTGGCCGGTCGCAGCCGGAGCAATCACGTCGATACGACCACCAGCGCCACGGGCATGGACTGCCCGGTCGTCGCCGATTCGCGCCCCGGAAGCGCGGCGAACCCCGTGACTGGTTGCAGCGTCGTCGGTAGCTCGCTGGGCGCCCCGGGCGCGTATGACAAAACGCGTAGCTGGCGCGCGGACCTCCAGTACACCGTCGGCGACCATACGCTTCGGGCCGGCGTGGATAACCAGTTCCTGGATTCCTTCAGCGGCTCGCGCTACGAGGGCAACAACTACTGGAGTTACCAGGCCCCTCCCTCGAGCCCCGAGAGCATCGAAAACCTGTTGGCGGGCTATCCGGACCTGCACCTTCCCGCCGATGGAAGCGATATCGTCCTGCGCCGACGCTTCATCACCGAGGCCCGTGCCCGCACCAACCAGGAAGCCCAGTACATCGAGGACCGCTGGCAGGTCTCGGACAACTGGCTGGTGTACCTTGGCCTGCGCAACGAGCAGTTCAAGAACTTCAACGGCGACGGCCAGGTCTACGTAAAACAGCGCCATCAGCTGGCACCGCGCGTGGGCGCTTCGTGGGACGTCTTCGGTGATTCCTCGTTCAAGGTGTACGCCAATGCCGGCCGCTACCATCTGGCGGTACCCTCGAACGTCGCCATCCGCGGCGCGTCGGCATCAACCTATGAGCGGGAATGGTTTACGTTCACGGGTATCGATCCAGTCACCGGCATTCCCACCGGCGCAACGCCAATCTCCAGTCTCAGCTACTCCAATGGCGCCGACGGCCGTACGCCAGACCCGAAGCAGGTGGCGGCACGCAATTTGAAGTCCTACTACCAGGATGAATTCATCCTTGGCTTCGACAAGCAACTGGGTGCCGACTGGGCGTTCGGCGCACGGGCCACCTTCCGCAACCTGCGCAGCTCCATCGACGACTTCTGCGACACCCGGCCATTCGACCGGTATGCCGAGGCGAACGGCGTGGACTTCAGCCAGGCCAATATCGACCGTTGCTTCATCTTCAATCCAGGGCAGGGCAACACCTTCCGCATCGACATGACCGGCAAGGGCGACTACCAGGACATCACCCTGTCGAAGAAGGAGCTCGGCTTCCCAGATCTGAAGCGGCGCTATTACGCCCTGGACGCGTACCTTGAACATCGCTTCAACCATCAGTGGTACGGCAAGCTGCAGTACATCTTCTCGCGCAGCTATGGCAACTCCGAAGGGCTCCTGAAGTCCGACATCGGGCAGCTCGACCCGTCGGTCACGCAGGATTGGGACTCCCCGGAAATCACCGTGGGCGCAAACGGACCGCTACCCAACGACCGTACGCACGTGGTCAAGGCCTTCGGCTATTTCCAGCCATCCGATCGCTGGTTGTTCAGCAGCAACCTCAGCGTGGCATCGGGTCGCCCGAAGAACTGCTTCGGCCTGGGTCCCAACGATGTCATCGGCTACGGTGCGGCGTACTTCTACTGCGACGGCAAGCCTTCACCCCGTGGCTCGCGTGGCCGGCTGCCCTGGACCTGGAACCTGGACCTCTCCGCCCAGTACATGCCGGACTTCGCCCGGAACAAGCTGGCCTTCACCGCGGATGTCTTCAATGTATTTACCCAGCAGCGCACGTTGAGCGTGTACGAGTACGGCGAGACGGATTCCGGCGCGCGTGACATCAACTATCTGCGTCCCTTGAGCTTCCAGACGCCGCGCTATGTCCGGCTGGGCGTGCGTTACGACTTCTCGCTGTAAGGGATCAGATAACTAGAAAGAGGGCGCCGCGGTTCCCGCCACGGCGCCCAACTCCAGACCCTTGCCGCCCCTCGTGGGCGGCTTTTTTTGCCCGTGATCCATCGGCCCCCGGGCTGGCCGGCGCGCAACTGGCTACAATGGGCGGATGCCCCTTATCCAACTTCAAAAAGTCGACTTCTCCGTCGGCGGCCCCCTCCTGCTCAACGGCATCGACCTTGTCATCGAGCCCAACGAGCGCGTCTGCGTGGTGGGGCGCAATGGCGCGGGCAAATCCACCCTGCTCAAACTCATCGCCGGCGAACTCAGCGCCGATGATGGCGAGGTACGCCCGCAGGGCGGCCTCCGCGTGGCACGGCTGACCCAGGAAGTGCCTCACGATACCGAGGGCACCGTGTTCGACGTGGTGGCCAGTGGCCTTGGCGAACTGGGGCGATTGCTGGCGCAGTATCACCACCTCCTGGCCGAGGGCGACTTCGAACGCCTGGGCGAGGTGCAGACAAAGATCGAGGCCCAGCATGGCTGGGACCTGGACCGTCGCGTGCAGCAGGTGATCGAGCGCCTGGACCTTCCTGGCGACGCCAGTTTCGGCTCGCTGTCGGGCGGCATGAAGCGCCGCGTGTTGTTGGGGCGTGCCCTTGCCAGCGGCCCGGACCTGCTGCTGCTGGACGAACCCACCAACCACCTGGACATCGAAGCCATTGCCTGGCTCGAGGAATTCCTGCGCAATTTCGCCGGCAGCATCATCTTCATCACCCATGACCGCAGCTTCCTGCGGGCATTGGCCACGCGAATCGTCGAAATCGATCGCGGCGGGCTCACCAGCTGGCCCGGCGACTACGACAACTACCTGCGCCGCCGCGAAGAACGCCTGCACGCTGAGTCCCAGGCCAACGCGCTGTTCGACAAGCGCCTGGCCCAGGAAGAAGTGTGGATCCGCCAGGGCATCAAAGCCCGCCGCACGCGCAACGAAGGCCGGGTGCGCGCACTCAAGGCGCTGCGCAACGAGCGTTCCGAGCGACGCGAGCTTGGCGGCAATGCCCGCATGACGCTGGCCAACGCGCAAACGTCCGGCCGCAAGGTGGTGGACGTGGAAGGCGTGACCCACGGCTATGGTGGCCGCCTGTTGCTTAAGGATTTCTCCACCGTCGTCATGCGTGGCGACCGCATCGGTATCGTCGGCCCCAACGGCGCGGGCAAGAGCACCCTGCTGAAGATCATGCTTGGTGAATTGAAACCGCAGACCGGCGAAGTGAGCCTGGGCACCAACCTGCAGGTGGCCTACTTCGATCAGCACCGCGGCCAGCTGAACGACGAACTGAACGCCCTGGATAATGTTGCCGAGGGGCGTGAGTTCATCGAACTCAATGGCCAGCGCAAACACATCATGGGCTACCTGCAGGATTTCCTCTTCTCGCCCGAACGTGCCCGCGCACCGATCACGCGGCTGTCGGGTGGCGAGCGCAACCGCCTGCTGCTGGCCAAGCTTTTCGCCCAGCCCTCCAACCTGCTGGTGATGGACGAACCCACCAACGACCTGGACGTCGAGACGCTCGAGCTGCTCGAGGAACTCCTGGGCGAGTACCAGGGCACCCTGCTGCTGGTGTCGCATGACCGAGCCTTCATCGACAACGTCGTATCGAGCACGCTTGTGCTGGAAGGCGAGGGCCGCGTGGGTGAATACGTCGGCGGTTACAGCGATTGGATACGCCAGCGCGACCAGGCTGCGACGATGAAATCCACCAGCTCAACCCGGGTATCGCCTTCGCCGGGCGCGCCTGTACCCGCCGTGCCGGAAGCTCCGAAGAAAAAGCTCAGCTTCAAGGAACAACGGGAACTTGATGCGCTGCCTGTACGGCTCGAACAGCTCGAGGCGGAAATCACCTCGCGAACGCGGGCGATGAACGAGCCTGAATTCTTCAAGCAGGACAGCGCCGCGATCGTCAAGGCCAACGAAGAAATCGCCCGGCTGCAGGCCGAGCTCGACGCCGCGTTCGCGCGGTGGGAAGTCCTCGAAGCTGGCGGCTGACGTGTTGTCCCGGGGGATATCCCGGGAGTGTGGTGGACGTCGATAAAGGCCGGAGTTCAACGCCGGCCTTTTTTTCAACCGGTGTTCTGCAGGCCTTGCGACACACCATTGACGCATGCGACCAACGCCGAAAGCAGGTCGTCTTCCTTCGATCCCGCCTGGCGCCAGCGCCGGAGCAAATCGACCTGGAGCACGCTCATCGGGTCGACATACGGATTGCGCAAGCGGATGGACACCGCGAGCCTGGGCTCATCGTGCAACAAGCCCGAAGCACCGCGCAATTTCAACACCCAGCGCAGCGTTCGCTCGAATTCGCCGCGGATCATGCCGAAGAAGGTGTCGTGCAGGTCGCCGGATAATTTCGAGAAGGCCTCGGCAATGTCGAGATCTGCCTTGGCCAGCACCATCTCCACGTCAGCCAGCATGCTGCGGAAGAACGGCCAGTCGGCGGCCATCTGCTTCAGGGTTTCTTCCCCCTTGCTGGCTGCCACCGCTTCCAGGCCCGCGCCAAGCCCATACCAGCCGGTAAGAACGGCCCGGCACTGGGTCCAGGCGAATACCCAGGGGATGGCGCGCAGATCCTGCACGCCCTTCATGCTGCGGCGGCGCGACGGGCGTGACCCCAATGTCATGTGTTCGATGACGTCGATCGGGGTTGCGGAACGGAAGTATTCAACGAAACGCGGCGTGTCGACAAATTCGCGATAGGCCGCACGGCTGCGTGCCGATACATCGGCCATCACCTCGCGCCAGGCGTCTTCGCGCGATTCGGCGTCACGAGGGCGTAGCGACGCCAGCAACACCGCACCCACCGTCTGCTCGAGGTTGCGCACGGCAAGCGCACGCACGCCGTACTTGCGATGGATCACCTCGCCTTGTTCGGTCACACGCAATACGCCAGCCACCGAACCACGCGGGGAGGACATCAGCGCATTGGTGATGCGCGAACCACCACGGCTCGCCGAACCGCCACGGCCATGGAAGAAGGAAACGACGATGCCTGCCTGCCTCGCCACCTCCAGCAGCTCCACCTGGGCACGCTGCAGACTCCAGCGCGATGCCACCGTGCCACCATCCTTGCCGCTGTCGGAATAGCCCAGCATCACCCATTGGCGGTCACCGCGGCGGGCCAGATGGGCGCGGTAGACCGGGTCTTCGAGCAATGCGCGAAGCGTATCGGGGCCGGCGGCCAGGTCGTCGATGGTCTCGAACAGGGGCGCCACGTCAAGCGGCACGCCGCCGTCCTCGAGCATGCCGCCCAGGCGCGCCAAAGCCAACACCGCGAGCACATCGGCGGCGCTGCGCGCCATGCTGATGATGTACAGCCCCGTGGCGTCCACGCCGTAGCGTCCGCGCGCCTGGGCCAGCGTGGCGAACACGGCCCGCAGCGAGCGGACCGCATCGTCGGCTTCGCCGGCGACGAAACTGCGCTCGCCCGAAGCGTACGGACGCAGCAGTGACGCGCGCTTGCCCGCGTCGTAGCCGGCAAACCCATCGTCGTCCAGCAACGCGGAAAGCGCTTCGTCGTGCACGCTGGAATCCTGCCGGACATCCAGCCGCGCCAGATGGAAACCAAACGTACGCGCGCGCCACAGCACGCGCTGCACGGCATAGGCGCCCGCGTGTGCGCCGCCGTGCCCCAGCAGGCTGTGCTCAATCAGGTCGATGTCGTCGACGAAGGCCTGCGGCGATTCATAGGCCTCGCCGTCACCGTGCAGTGTTGCCTGCAGGCGTGCCTGGACCAGGGCCAGGAACGACCGGTAGGGCATGTTCGCGTGGCGGGGCCGGATCGCCGCGGCAGCGGCGGGGAGTTTCTCGCGATAGGCCTCGAGCCGGCGCGCCAGTTTGCCGTCCACCTCGACCCGGCTATCGGTCTGGCTGAGCAGCCTCGCCAGCGCACCGATATCCTGGATATAACGCTCCAGCACATGCGTGCGTTGTGCGCTTAGCGAAGCCTCGATGGTATCGGCCCCGACATTCGGGTTGCCGTCCATGTCGCCACCGACCCAGGTGGCGAAGCGGAGCAGGCGCGGCACGGTGGCATCGTTGCCGTAGGTTTCTGCCAGCGCCTGGACCATCGCCTCGTAAAGCGAAGGCAGCACCCGGTAGATCGGTTGCGCCAGGTAGAAACCGACGTGGTCGAATTCATCCTGCACGCTCGGGCGCACCGGCGATGCCTCGGCCGTCTGCCACCCCGCGGAAAGTGCCATGAGGATGCGGGCATCGTCGTCGCGGCGCTCCTGCGGCGTGCGGGTGGGATCGAATTCGTCCACCAGGGCGCGGATGATCTCCTGCTCCTTTTCCAGCAATGATCGGCGCACGGCCTCGGTCGGATGAGCTGTGAATACCGGCTCGATATCCACTTTGGCCAGCAACGCCATGAGTTCATCGAGCGACACACCCTGCGCCTTCAACTGGCCCAGCACCGCGGCCAGCGACTCCGGCTGGGGCGCGCCGCCCTCGCGCTGGTAATCGCGGCGGCGGCGGATCCGGTGCACGCGCTCGGCGGTGTTCACGGCCTGGAAGTAGGTAGCGAAGGCCCGGGCCAGCGCCTCGGCCTGCGTGGCCGGCAGGCCGGTCAGCAGCTTTCCCAGCACCTCCACGCCCTGCCCGCTGCGCCGCCGGCTGATCGCCGCCGTGCGGACGCTCTCGACCTGGTCGAAGAAGGACTTGCCCTGCTGTTCGGCCAGCATCTGGCCCACCAGGGCGCCCAGACGGCGCACGTCCTCACGCAGGGGGCCATCGTGGGGCAGGAATTCGGGATCGCGAGGGGTTTCCATGGGTTCAGGCCTGGCACGCTGCAAAGCAGCAAGCATAACCAAGCATGTCATATATCCGTTCATACGGAAGTCGAGATATAATCAGCTTTCCGTTTTGCCCGCCGAGGGGCGCTGCGACCTTGCGCCGATCCCACGTGATCGTGCCATGGCCAGGCTCGGCGCGGCAGCTGCACAACGGCGCCCCCGTACCCAACCGGAGCTACGCCATGAACGCCGTCACCAAAGAATCCGCCAAGCACGACTACAACGTCCGCGACATGTCCCAGGCCGACCTCGGCCGCCGCCGCATCCGCATGGCGGAAGAAGAAATGCCGGGCCTGATGCAGATCCGTGCCCGCTACGCCAAGGAAAAGCCGCTCAAGGGCGTGCGCCTTTCAGGCTCGCTGCATGTCACCAAGGAAACGGCCGTGCTGGCCGAGACCCTGCGCGAGCTGGGTGCCTCGGTGCGCTGGGCCTCGTGCAATATTTTCTCCACCCAGGACGACGTCGCCGCCGCGATGGCCGCCGGCGGCCTGCCGGTGTTCGCCTGGAAGGGCGAGACGCTCGAGGAGTACTGGGACTGCACGCTCGACATGCTCACCCACCCGGGCGAGACCGGCCCCCAGCTGATCGTGGACGACGGTGGCGACGCCACCCTGCTGATCCACAAGGGCCTGGAACTGGAGAACGGTTCAGACTGGGTCAACAGCCCGGGCGCCAACCATGAAGAGCAGGTGATCAAGGATCTGTTGAAGCGCGTTGCCAAGGAGCGCCCGGGTTTCTGGACGAAGGTCGCCGCCGAATGGCGCGGTGTGTCGGAAGAGACCACCACCGGCGTGCATCGCCTTTACCAGCTGGCCGAGGCCGGCCAGTTGCTGGTACCGGCGATCAACGTCAACGATTCGGTGACCAAGTCGAAGTTCGACAACCTCTACGGTTGCCGTGAGTCGCTGGCCGATGGCATCAAGCGCGCCACCGACCTGATGGTCGCAGGCAAAGTGGCCGTGGTCTGCGGTTACGGCGACGTCGGCAAGGGCTGCGCGCATTCGCTGAAGGGCTTCGGCGCCCGGGTGATCGTGACCGAGATCGATCCCATCAACGCCCTGCAGGCGGCGATGGAAGGCTTCCAGGTCACCACGATCGAAGAGACGCTCGGTACCGCCGACATCTATGTGACCACCACGGGCAACAAGGACATCATCACCTTCGAGCACATGTCGAAGATGAAGAACAACGCCCTGGTGTGCAACATCGGCCACTTCGACAACGAGATCCAGATCGATCGCCTGAACGCCGCCAAGGATGTCTCGCGCGAGACCATCAAGCCGCAGGTCGACCGCTACACCTTCGCCGGTGGCAATGCGATCTACATGCTGGCCGAAGGTCGCCTGGTAAACCTGGGCTGCGCCCACGGCCACCCGAGCTTCGTGATGTCCAACAGCTTCTCGAACCAGACGCTGGCCCAGATCGACCTGTGGACGAACAAGGACACCTACGAAAAGACGGTGTACCGCCTGCCAAAGAAGCTCGACGAAGAAGTGGCCCGCCTGCACCTTGAGCAGATCGGCGTGAAGCTGACGAAGCTCACCCAGGAACAGGCCGACTACATCGGCGTGCCGGTGGAAGGTCCCTACAAGCCGGACCATTACCGCTACTGATCGTCTGCGGCATGACGTGATCGAAAGGAGGCGTGCTTTGCACGCCTCCTTTTTTCATGAGCGCGTTTTTCTTCGATGCGTAACGCTACGCCTAGCGAAAGCCGGCCATGACTTCCTTGCGCTGGTTGATCACCCGGCGGTTGTCCTCGGTGTTCGGCGTACCGGTGACAGCTCCCTGGTAGCTCAGAAGCGGGCTGGACCAGCGCAGCAGAGTTGGGCAGCGGCGCCCGAAGTTGCAGGGATAGGACATCACCGTGCCCCAGTCACCCCGCGGATGCTGATACCCATGCCCGTAGCCATAATATGGGTTCTGACCCTGGCCGCGTTCGTGGCCTGCACCATAGTTATGGGCGATCTCGTGGGTGAACACGAAGTTACTCACGCAATCGGCCTGCGTGACCGAGAATGCCCAGTCCGCGGCTACATTCGACCACGCCACGCCACAGCTGAACCTCATGCCGTTGGGTTCGTGGATCAGCAGGGTGACGAGGTCGGCCTTGTGCACCTCACGCATTTGATGGATGTGATCGATCTGGCCGTCCTTATACGTCAGGCGGTTCAGGTCGGTGCCCTGGTTACCCGATTCGGTATACGAAATGGCGAATGCCTTATCCGCAGCCAGGCGCACGCCTCCATCGATGTTGCTGTCGGTGAAGGCCTTGTTCATCTGTGCAATCAACAGGCGGGCATGGCCTGTTATGTCGGGATATCGCGCCGCCGCGTTCCGGGCGAACAACACCAGGACGTCGGCGATCGCGCCGTCGGCGGCCGTCGCTGGCGTTTGGTCGACCGATGCTGCGCTATCCATCGGCCGCAGGGCGTCCTGGTCGTCCATCGGCAACATCGACGGATCCTGCGTGTACACCACGTGGCCGCCGGTGTGCAGCGGGCGGATTTCATATACCTTCCCGCCGTGACGGATGTCGCCGGTAAGCATGCCGCCGTTGCGCACGAGCAAGGCGTAGTCGTCGGCGCCAGCGGGAGCGTCGGACCACGAAGCGCCGGCATCGAGCCGCCCTTGCCAGACCAGCGAACCATCGGCGAAGGTTTCCGCTGCGACGCGTTCGAAGGCGAGTTCAACACCAGGCTCGAGCGTCAACGTGATCGCCTGCGTACCCGCTTCAAGCAATGCGGTGTTGGCGCTGACCTGATGCAGGATCGTATTGGCGGGGTTTTCAGAGATCGCGGCAAGACTGATATCGGCGGACGTTGCCAGCATCATGGCTGGCTGTGCTGAAAGCAGCGAGGGCGTCGCTGCGGTCGCAAGGCAGGGCGCCGCCAGGGCCGCCGCCAGCACGCAGGGAAGAATGAGTCGGTTCATGCAAAGTCCTTCTGTTAGTTTCGCCGCCCCAGGGCGGTGGCGACCGTCGTGGACGCATGAAGGAGCTTCGACTTTCCCGGGCCGGGAATATGCCGGCGCGCCGCCCCGCCTGGCGTGGGCCACGCGCGGATTCCCGGCCGTGTCTCGATGTCGGCGCTGACGGTGCAGTGGGGGCGCCTTACCAATTCCATCTTTTCATCTCAATACAAAGATATATACTGTTCAAACTCCTTCCGCCGGACCGACCATGGCCGCCATCAGTTTCGAGTTCTTCCCTCCCAAGACCGATGAACAGCGCGCCCAGCTCGACACCGCTGCGGGCCGCCTGGCCGCGTACGACCCTGACTACGTCTCGGTCACCTTCGGCGCCGGCGGATCGACCCTGAGCTACACCGACCTCACCGTGCGACACCTGCGTGAAAAACACGGTTTCAGCGTGGCGCCGCATCTGAGCTGCATGGGCGGCACGAAAACAGAGATCGCCGCCCTGCTCGATGGCTACAGGGCCGGCGGCTGCAAGCGCATCGTAGCCCTGCGCGGCGACCTTCCCTCCGGCATGGCAAGCCCTGGCGACTTCCGCTATGCCTCGGAGCTGGTGTGTTTCATCCGCGAACACAGCGGCAACCACTTCCATATCGAAGTGGCGGCGTATCCGGAAACCCATCCCCAGGCCGATGACGCGTTGAAGGACATTCGGCATTTCGGGGCCAAGGTGGCGTGCGGCGCTGATGGCGCGATCACCCAGTACTTCTTCAACGCCGACGCGTATTTTCGATTCGTCGACGACGTGCGCAAACTGGGTGTCACCATCCCGATCGTGCCCGGCATCATGCCGATCGCCAATTTCACCCAGCTGAGGCGGTTTTCCGAGGCTTGCGGCGCAGAGATTCCCCGTTGGCTGGTCAAGCGCATGCAGGCCCACGGCGACGACGCGGCAGCCACGCGCGAGCTGGCTGCCGATGCGGTGGGCGAACTGTGCCGGCGCCTGCTCGATGGCGGCGCGCCGGGGCTGCACTTCTATACGATCAACCGGGCCAAAGCCACCCAGGCGGTGCTGGCAAGGATCGGCGTCCACGCCAGGGAATGATCCGGGCCGCAACCGGGTAGGCTTGGCCGATGCGCCTTGCCTTCCTCTGCCTGCTTCTCCTTGCTCCCGCGGCGTTCGCCCAGGATGCCATCCATCGTTGTGTCGCCACCGACGGCCAAGCGGTGTTCACCGACCAGCCCTGCCAGGCCCTCAATGCCCGGCCAGCCGTGCCCGAGCCGCAGGCAGGCGCGATCAGTGTCGATCCAACGGCCACCTCGCTTGCGCCGACCTTGTGCGCCGCCGACCTCGACACGCTGCGCCAGGCCATCGCCGACGCCTTCGCGGCCCGCGACGCCAACCGCCTGGGCGGGATCACCCTATGGGAGGGCGGCCGTGACAGTGCCGTGGCCGACCTTCGCCAGTGGGCGGCCCTGGTGCGCCAGCCACTGCTGGCGGTGGAAGGCAATGAACACGACGGCCTGACCGTGCGCACCTCGGGCAGCGGCGGCAGCAACGAGGCTCATTTCGGCTTGCGTCGTCGCTCCGGCTGCCTCTGGCTCGCCCCCGGCTGATAGGGCCTGTACTGCCCGCCGGGTTAGAATGGGCGGTCGAATTGGAGAAGCCCATGTCGCAGCAATACCCCGAGTGGATCTGGCAGAACGGTGCGATCAAGCCCTGGCCAGAGGCCACGGTGCACGTCATGGCGCACGCCCTGCACTACGGTTCGTCCGTGTTCGAAGGCATCCGCAGTTATGCCACGCCCGACGGCGCCGCGATCTTCCGGCTGACCGATCACTTAAAGCGCCTGTACATGTCGGCGAAGATCTACGACATCGTCATTCCCTACACCATCGATGAACTCGCCGGCGCCTGCCGCGAGGTGATCAAGAAGAACGGCCTGGGCGCGGCCTATCTGCGACCGGTGGCCTTCCGGGGCCTGGGTGGCTTCGGCCTGTCGGCCGATTGTCCGACCGACACCGCCGTGGCGGCGTGGCCGATGGGTCCTTATCTCGGGCCTGAGGCGCTCAAACAGGGCATCGACGCCTGCGTGTCGAGCTGGCAGCGCTTCGCGCCCAACACCATTCCCGCTGGCGCCAAGGCCGGCGGGAATTACCTTTCCGGCCAGTTGATCGCCCGCGAAGCGCGCCGCCTGGGCTTTGGCGAAGGTATCGCGCTGGCATCATCGGGCCTGCTTAGCGAAGGGGCCGGCGAGAATCTCTTCCTGGTGTTCGACGGCGCGTTGCACACGGCACCTGCCAGTGCGTCCATCCTCACCGGCATCACCCGCCACACGCTGATGACCCTGGCGCGCGAGGAAGGCATCGATGTCATCGAGCGCGACCTGCCCCGCGAATTCCTCTACCTGGCCGATGAGATCCTGATGTGCGGCACGGCAGCGGAAGTCACCCCGATCCGTTCGGTGGACGGAAAGAAGGTGGGTTCAGGCACCGCCGGTCCAATCACACGCCTGTTGCAGGATCGGTTCTTCGGCCTGTTCGACGGCACGACGGCCGACCGCTGGGGCTGGCTCGAGCCGCTCTAGGCGAACGACAGGCGGGCGGCGTGCAGGGCTATCTGCGCGTCCTCGCCGGTCGGCACCACTGCCATGTGGGTCTGGCCGATCCCGGCCCAGTGCAGGCCCTCGACGATGGCATCGCGCACGACGTGGTCGTGTTCGCCGATGCCACCGGTGAACACCAGCAGGTCGATGCCGCCCATCGATGCCGCCATAGCCGCAATGCCCTTGCGCGCGGCATGCACGAATACCTCGATGGCCAGCTTGGCCGACGGCTCTTTCGAGGCGTGCAGGTCACGCATGTCGCTGGACACGCCCGACAGCCCCTTCAGGCCCGACTGCCGGTTGATGCACGTATCGAGTTCGTCGGCGGACCAATCCTTCTCGCGCATCAGCCACTCGATCACACCCGGGTCGAGGTCCCCCGGGCGTGAGCCCATGACGATGCCGCCGGCGGGTGTCAGGCCCATGCTGGTGTCCACCGATTGTCCATCGAGCACGGCCGTGACACTGGCGCCGTTACCCAGATGGGCAATCACCGTGCGTGCGGGCAGGTCCGGCCCCAGTTCGCGCACGATCGACTCGCACGACAGGCCATGGAACCCATAGCGTTCGATGCCCTCATCGCGAAGCGCTTGGGGCAACGGCATGATGCGCGCCCGCTCGGGCATGGTCGAATGGAAGGCGGTATCAAGGCACGCCACCGCAGGCACGCCGGGAAACACTTCGCCGGCGCGGCGGATAATCTTCAATGCCGCCGGCACGTGCAGCGGCGCAAAGGCCCTGGCCGCATCGAGCATCCGCAGCACGTCGCCATCGATGCGCCGATGTTCGCGCAGCTTCGGCCCGCCGTGGACGATACGGTGACCGATGGCCTGCACCGGCGGTTGCGCCTTGAGCACATGGGCGATGCGGTCCAGTGCGTCGCCGGGCGCATCGACCTCTTTGCCATGCACACGGATGCCGCCACCGTGCTCGGTGTCGGCGTCGCCGGCGATACGCGCATGGGGCGTGTCGGCATCAACGTCGAACAAGCCGAACTTCAGGGTCGAGGAACCCACGTTCAGGGCAAGCACCGTGGTCATTTGGCGCTCTTCCACTGCCAGTCGCGGATAGAGGGCATGTCCTGTCCGTGTTCGCTCACGTAAAGGCGATGCTTCTCGATGCCCGTCCAGTAGGCATGGGCTGCGGCCTGGCGAAGGTGCTCGAACCGCGGGATGCGGTTGATGGCATCAAGGGTAAGCTGGAAGCGGTCGAGGTTGTTGAGCACCATCATGTCGAACGCCGTGGTGGTGGTGCCTTCTTCCTTGTAACCGCGCACGTGGATGTTGTCGTGGTTATGGCGGCGGTAGGTAAGCTTGTGCACCACGCCGGGATAACCATGGAAGGCGAAGATCACCGGCCTGTTACGTGTGAAGAGTTCGTCGAACTGGTCATCGTCCATGCCATGCGGATGTTCTTCATTGGGCTCGAGCGACATCAGGTCCACCACATTGACGACGCGGATGCGGATGTCCGGCGCGAAGTCGCGCAGCAGCATCACCGCCGCCAGGGCTTCCACGGTCGGTGCATCACCGGCGCAGGCCATCACCACGTCGGGGTCGTCTTCACCCTGCCCCGCCCACGACCAGATGCCCGCCCCGGCGGCACAGTGTCGTACGGCTTCGTCCATCGACAGCCACTGCCAGTCCGGCTGTTTGCCCGCGACAATAAGGTTCACGTATTGCCTGCTGCGCAGGCAATGGTCGGCCACCGATAGCAGGCAATTGGCATCCGGCGGCAGGTAGATCCGCACGACCTCGGATTTCTTGTTCGCCACGTGGTCAATGAAGCCGGGATCCTGGTGCGAGAATCCATTGTGGTCCTGGTGCCAGACGTGCGAGGTCAACAGGTAATTCAGCGACGCGACCGGCGCACGCCACTCGATCGTGCGCGTGGTCTTGAGCCACTTCGCGTGCTGGTTGAACATCGAATCGATGATGTGGATGAAGGCCTCGTAACACGAGAACAGACCGTGGCGGCCAGTCAGCAGATACCCCTCCAGCCAGCCCTGGCACTGGTGCTCGCTCAATACCTCCATCACGCGGCCGTCGGGGGAAAGATTCTCATCGACGTCCTCCACTTCGGCCATCCATGCCTTGCCACTGGCCTCGTACACGGCCTCCAGGCGGTTGGATGCGGTTTCGTCAGGACCGAACAGGCGGAAGTTGGCCGTGGCCATGTTCTTGCGCATGACTTCACGCAGGAACTTGCCCAGCACTCGCGTAGCCTCGGCCTTGTGGTCGCCCGGGGATTTAACGTCCTCGGCGAAGTCGCGGAAGTGAGGCATATCAAGGGGCTTGAGCAACAAGCCGCCGTTGGCATGTGGATTAGCACCCATGCGACGGCGCCCCGTCGGCGCCAGGGCGGCAAGTTCGTCGAGGAACTTGCCATGCTCATCGAATAATTCCTCGTGCCGGTAACTGCGGAGCCAGTCTTCCAGGATCTGCAGATGCCCGGGCTTGTCGAAGTCGGTTATCGGTACCTGATGAGCACGCCAGGTACCCTCCACCGGCTTGCCGTCCACGATCTTCGGGCCGGTCCAGCCCTTGGGCGTGCGGAACACGATCATCGGCCAGCGCGGGCGGGCGGTGTTGCCGTTTTCGCGTGCATCCTTCTGGATGCTGCGGATCCGTGCCATGCACGCGTCGAGGGCCGCGGCCAAAGCCTGGTGCACCTTCATCGGCTCGTGGCCTTCGACGAAATGCGGCTCGTAGCCGTAGCCATGCATCAGGTCGGTAAGTTCATCCTTGCCGATGCGCGCCAGCAATGTTGGGTTGGCGATCTTGAAGCCGTTCAAGTGCAGGATCGGCAGCACCGCGCCGTCGCGTGCGGGGTTCAGGAATTTGTTCGAATGCCAACCAGTGGCAAGCGCGCCGGTTTCCGCCTCGCCGTCGCCCACGATGCAGGCCACCACAAGGTCGGGATTGTCGAAGGCTGCACCGAAGGCATGCGAGAGGGAATACCCAAGCTCGCCACCCTCGTGAATCGATCCCGGCGTCTCCGGGGACACGTGGCTGGGTACGCCGTAAGGCCAGGAGAATTGCCGGAACAACTGCCGCATGCCATCGCGGTTGCGTTCGATATGCGGGTAGGTTTCGGTATAGGAACCTTCAAGGTAAGTATGCGCGACCAGCCCCGGTCCGCCGTGGCCTGGCCCGATCACGTAGATCATGTTCACATCCTGCTCGGTGATCAGCCGGTTCAGGTGCACGTAGATGAAATTGAGGCCGGTGGTGGTGCCCCAGTGACCGAGCAGGCGGTGCTTGATGTCGCCGATTTCCAGCGGCCGTTCCAGCAAGGGATTGTCCCGAAGATAGATCTGGCCAACCGTAAGGTAATTGGCCGCACGCCAGTAGGCGTCCATCTTGCGCAAGAGGGATTTCGACAGGACATCGGCCATCGGGAACTCTCCGGCTTCGGTGCGGTGGAACGCCCATGCTGCGCCGGAGGGTATTTCAGCCGCGTGAAGTCATTCCAGGGCGAGCCATGCGTCAAGTTCCTGCAATGCCGCCAGCAGGGCGCGGGATGACGGCGGGACATTCCCCGTACGCGCTTCTTCTTCCACCGCGCGCGCAAGTTCCCGCAGGCGGGGCGCCCGGGCCCAACCGAAGATGCTGGCGTACTGATGGGCGATCGTTGCCACGGTGTCCGCGTCGGCCGAATCGATCGCGTCGGCGAACCCGCTGCGGTCCGGGCCGGCCTGGGCTTTAAGCTGTGCGATGAACGCGCCGGCCTCTTCGCCCATGGCGCCGCGAAGGTTCGCCACGATGGTGGCCGGCCCCTCCACGGCCTCTCCGATACCTGTTGAAGCCGCTTCGGGAAGGAAGCGATCGAGCAGGGATTTGAGTTCTCCCAGGCGCAACGGCTTGGTCACCACACCATCGGCACCGGCACGCCGGCAGCGCTCGATCAGTTCGGGCAACGGGCTGGCCGTCATCGCCAGCATCGGCAGATTCCAGCCCGCCGCGCGCACGCGGCGCATCAACTCGAAACCGTCCATGCCGGCCATGAAACAGTCGGTAAGCAGCAGGCCATAGGTGGTTGAACGCATGCATCGCAATGCTTCTTCACCGTCGCTGGCCACGTCGCAGGCGAAGCCCAGCATGCGCAACTCCCGCACCAGCAGACGCTGGATCAGCGGCTGGTCGTCCACCACCATCACCAGGCGCCCCTCGCTTAGGGCAACCTCACGCGAGGGCGCCTGGCGCATCATGCGGACGCCTTCGCTTTCCTCTGCCGGGACATGCCCCTCGAGCACGTTCAGGGCACGCCGGAGGGTGGCAAACCTTGGCGGCCATGCCGGCAACGTTGCCGTGCGCCCGGCGCCGGCCAGCTGCAACTGGGCATCGGCCGGGCGCGCCGCATCGCCGACGAGGCTGACCACAACGCCGGCCGCCTGCGCGCCGTTTTCCTCCTGCAGGCCGGCGAATGCCAGGTAGGAGGCGATGCATTGGGCGAGCATCGGATCGTCCAGCTCCAGCCGATAACGACGCGGATCGGTGGCAGGCAGGCTCGCTTCGACCGTGGCATCGAAGGCGAACTCAAAACGCGTGCCCACGCCGACGATGCTCTCCAGCGTGACACGGGCATCCATCAGGGCGGCGATGCGGCTGACGATGGCAAGCCCCAGCCCGGTGCCGCCGAAGCGGCGCTGGGTCGAGGTATCTTCCTGGATGAAGGGCTCGAAGATCTCCACCTTGCGCTCCGGCGCGATGCCCACCCCGGTGTCCTGGACGACGATGGCCAGGCGCTGGGTGTCAGCGTCACCGTCGGCCCAGGCAAGGTGCATGCGCACGTACCCGCGCTGGGTGAACTTCACCGCATTGCCGACAAGATTGAACAACACCTGGCGCAAGCGCGCCGGATCACCCACCAGGCGCGCGCCTACACGGGCCTCCACGCTGGCATACAACAGCAGGCCCTTGGCGCGCGCCGTGGCACCGAGGAGGCCGGCCACGTCGTCGAACAATGGACGCACGTCGAAACCCACCGAATCCAGCGGCATCTGCCCGGCCTCGAAGCGGGAGAAGTCGAGCAGGTCGTCGATGATGCGAAGGAGGCTGTCACCCGATTCACGCATCACGCCGGCCATGTCGCGCTGGTCGTCATCCAGCGAGGTGCGTTCGAGCAGATCGATCATGCCCAGCGCGCTGGTCATCGGGGTGCGGATCTCGTGGCTCATCATGGCCAGGAACTGCGCCTTCGATCGCGTGGCGTCCTCGGCGATGGCGCGGGCGCGCTGCTCCGCTTCCACCGCGCGCCGCAACTTCCGGTTGGCACGCAGCACGAAAACAACCACCACCAGGCCCACCATGAAGATGGGTACACCGATCAGCGCGATGTTGATCCAGGGCGTGGCGTAGCTGTAGGTCGTGCGCATCCAGCGGGCACGAATCGCCTGGCTTCGCGCCGAACTGATATCGGCGAGCGCGCGGTCGATCAGCGGCACCAGCCGCGCCTGCGACGGCACGACGCCGATGTAGACACTCATGGTGATGCCCGAAGGGCCGAGCACGCGCAATCTACCGGCATAGTCGGCCTCGATGTGCTGCGATAGCACCGACACCGTGTCGATCACCGCGTCAACGCGGCGCTCGGCCAGTGCATGCAATGCATCGTCGGTGTAGGGGAAGCTCACCACCTTGAGCGACGGGGCGCTGCTATGCAGCCGGGTGGCGATATCGAACGGCCGGTCGACCACCGCCACGCGCATGCCGCGAAGGTCATCAAGGCCCGCCACGGGCCTGGCGTCGTTTCGCCCGGCCACCACCAACGGGGCAACTTCGTAAGCCCGGCTGAGCACAAGCCCCGCCGACAGGGGATTGTCCCGCGCCACGCTCACCAGCATCTGCACCTTGCCATCGGCGATCGCCTGCCGCGCCTCGGCCACCGTATCGACATTCACCCGGCGCGTGCGCAGCCCCAGGGCGCGGTTGAGTTCGGCGATATAGTCCGAGGCAACGCCGACGGACACGCCGTTGCGGTCCATGTAGCTCATCGGTGCCCAGTCCGAATCGATACCGGCCCCCAGTACCGGGAGCGATTGAAGGAACTGGCGTTCATCGGCACTGAGGGGCGTAGCCAGGCCTGCTTCTTCGCTAGGTTCGAACACCGCCACCCAGCGCCCGACGACACGGCCACGTGCGTCGTCGCCCAGGGTGTCCAGGCGGGCCTGGAGCGCCGTTTCCAGGGGCCGGGCCCCGCTTCCATAGGCAAAGCCGTAGCGCGCCAATGGCAATGTGCTCCTGCCGGTGTATTGCAGCTTGCCGGTAGCAACCAGGTGATCGAGCTCGCGCACGGCCAGCAATGGGTTGGCCAGGTACACGTCGGCATGCCCCTGCACCAGGGCTTCCACCGCGGCGGCATCGTCCGGCGCGCGCAGCAGCGTGGCGTTGGGCAGCGCCGCGACAATGATTTCCTCCACTTCACTGCCCGCCACCACGGCAATCCTGGCGTGCGCCAGCGCCGTGTCGTCGGCGAAGCGCGAGTCGCCATTGCGGGCAACGCGCACGGGCGAAGACGACAGATAGGGCGAACCGAAGTGCACGCAATGCATGGCGGCGGGGGTGGAAATCATCTCCGGGGCGACATCCACTTTGCCTTGGCACAGGGCATCGAGCAGTGCCGGACGGGAATCGAACAACACCGGCTCCCACCTCACTCCCATCGTCGGCAGGATCTGCTCGAGGAAATCCGCGCCCACGCCACGCAGTCGGCCGTTCTCCACCAGCTGCATGGGCGGCGCGCCGGTGCGCAGCGCGCCCACCCGTACGACCGGGTGCGCGCGGGCCCAGGCAGGATCGAGGTCCCCGCTGGCCTGCGCATGCGCAGGCGGGCCGAAACCCAGGCCCGTGGCCAGCACGGCAACCAGGATGGCCGCGAAGGCCATCGTCGAACGACGCTTATCCATGGGATCCTTTCCCAGCCATCCTTCAGCTGCCGATGATCGCCGGACTGCCGCTACGAAGCCAGCTATAATACGCAGTTGACTGGCGCAAGGGCGCCGCAGGAACCTTCCTTCCCATGGTGGCACTGGCAACCGAGCACGTCATCGACGTGCATCACTGGAACGATTCGCTCTTCAGTTTCCGCACGACCCGCGACCCGGGTTTTCGCTTTGAAAGCGGACATTTCGTCATGATCGGCCTGGAAGTGGATGGCCGGCCTCTGATGCGCGCCTATTCGATTGCCAGCGCCCACTACGAGGAACACCTTGAGTTCTTCTCGATCAAGGTGCCCGATGGCCCGCTGACCTCGCGCCTGCAACATCTCAAGCCCGGCGATCCCCTGATCGTGTCGCGCAAGCCTACCGGCACGCTCGTGCTCAACGACCTGAAGCCCGGCAAGCGGCTTTACCTGCTGGGCACGGGTACGGGCCTGGCGCCGTTCCTGTCGATCGTGCGCGACCCGGAAACCTACGAGCGCTTCGAACACGTGGTACTGGCCCATGGCGTACGCAACATCGCCGACCTCGCCTACGCCCATTACCTCGAGTACGAACTGCCGGCCCACGATTACCTGGGCGACCTGGTACGCGAAAAACTCATCTACTACCCCTCGGTCACGCGCGAGCCCTTCCGTAACCGCGGGCGCATCACCGATGCCATCGCCGATGGCGACATGGGAAGCGCGACGGGCCTGCCACCGCTCGACCCGGCGCATGACCGCGTGATGCTGTGCGGCAGCCCGGCAATGCTCGAAGACACCTGCGCCCTGCTTGACGGGCGCGGCTTCCACGCCTCGCCGCGCACGCGAGAACCGGGTGACTACGTGATCGAGCGCGCCTTCGTCGAAAAGTAACGCGCACCGTGCGGCGCATCAGCGCCGGACCCGGCCCTGGCCTTCGTTGTCCCAGTAGCCGAAGAGCTTGCGCGCGATCAGCTTGTACAGGCGCTTGGCCGTCTGCCGCCACACGCGCGCATGCATCGCGGGGGTAGCCAGGATGTGCAGCTCCCGGCGGGTAAGCAATTCCGGCATATAAGTGCGTTTGTGCTTGAGCAGATGCCGGATGTCTTCGCGTGCCAGCACGCGGAACAGCCGGCCCCGGCGACGACGTGTGAAGGCCAGCTGGAAGTCCACCATGCCCGGCGTGCCGTCATCGCACACCAGCCAGTTGGGCTCCTTGGCCAGGTCGTTGTGCACCACGCCACGCCGGTGCAACGAGGCCAGCAGGCGCCGGGCCTGGCGGAAATACGCAGCGTTGCGCGGCTGGGCCTGCTGCATCGGCAAACCTGCCATGAAGCTGCGCTCGAGCACGCGACCGTCAAAACGCAGCAGCCGTGGCACCCCGTCGATTCCGTCCAGGCGTTCGAGCGCCCTGGCCTCGCGCGCCGCCGCGCGCCGGGCGAAGCGGCGCGCCCACCAGCGGGCGGCGGCGATATCACGCACGATCACCATCTCACCGCCGCGGCGGTGGCATTCGATGCGACCGAGTTCATCGGCCTTGAGCAAGATGATTTCGTCCTTTTCCACACCATTCCTTCGCAAGTCACGCAACGTCGGGTAACGTGTCACACCATCGAGGGAGACTGGATAAGATGATGCAACGTTGGCTGGCCGTGCAGGCATCCTGTGCCGTGTTGGCCGCCTGCCAGGGCGGCCATGCACCGGAAGCTGCGTCGACGCCTTCGGCCGCGCAGCATACCCAATACAGTGAGCCCACCCTTTACACCATCGAAGCCCGCCTACCCAAGCTCAAGCCCGACTGGAATCCCCTGCGACTAGGCCTCGAGGCCTACGTGGCCCAGAAAAAGACCAATTTCCTCGCCGGACTGAAGCAACCGGGCGCGCGTGAACAGGCCCATCAGTTGCCCTGGGACCTGGATCTCGACATCGAGCTGGTAGGCCAGGCCGGACGCCTGGTGAGCGTGCGGGCACAAGGGTCGTCCTTCACCGGGGGCGCCCATCCCAGCCCGATCCTCGACACTTTCACCTACGACACGCATGCCCGACGGCTGCTATCGCTCGATGACCTCTTCACCGACCCGGCGGCCGCCGAATCGGCGGTGGCCGCGGAGGCGCGCCGACAACTGTTGACGCGCCTGGACGACAATGCGCCGCTGGCCTCCAGTGCGGAGATGATCAACGACGGCACCCAACCGGGCCAGGATCACTTCGATGTCTTCGTCGTGTCGCCAGGCCGCGATGGCCTGGCGCGCAACCTCACCATCCTGTTCCCGCCCTACCAGGTGGCGGCCTATGTCGCGGGTACGCAGACGGTGGACGTACCCGTCCGCGTCTTCATCCCCTGGCTCAAGCCCGACTACCGCGACAGCTTCGCCACGCCATGATCGACATCGCCCTTTATGTGGTGGCGGCCCTGCTGATGGTGGCCGGAGTCGCCGGGGCAATCCTGCCGGCGCTTCCCGGCATCCCGCTGATCTTCGCCGGCATCTGGCTGGCCGCCGGGGTCGACCACTACCGGCACCTGGGCACCTGGTGGCTGGTAGCCATCGCCGTGGCCGGCGCCATCGGCATGGCCATGGACTTCATCGCCGGACTCCTGGGCGCGCGCAAGGTCGGTGCCAGCAGCCGCGCCCTGTGGGGCGCTGCCATCGGCACGGTGGTAGGTATGTTCTTCGGGCTGCCCGGGCTGTTGCTCGGGCCCTTCATCGGCGCCCTGCTGGGCGAACTGGCCTCCGGCACCAGCGTGCTGCGGTCAGCACACGTGGGTTTAAGTACCTGGTTTGGCATGCTGGTGGGCACGCTGGTCAAACTGGTGATGTCCTTCGTGATGCTGGGGATGTTCGCCTTCGCCTTCCTGCTCGGTTGAATGCCTAGCCCACGGGCGCGCCGGGCAACACGTACAGCAGCACGGCCAGGTAATGCAGCACGCTGCCGGCCAGCACGAAGAAGTGCCAGACCGAGTGATGATAGGGAAGCCTGCGTGCCAGGTAGAACGGCACGCCAGCGGTGTAAGCCACGCCTCCAGCGATCAGCAATGCCAATCCGCCGGTGGACAGGCTTTCGCTCAGCGGCTTGAAGGCGATCATCGCCACCCAGCCCATGGCCACATAAAGGAATACCGCGGCCTTGCGGTAGCGCTTGAGCAGGCCCAGTTCCAGCATGCTGCCGGCGATGGCCAGGGCCCAGATGGTGCCGAAGAGACTCCAGCCCCAGACACCCGGCAGCGCCAGCAGGGTGAATGGCGTGTAGGTGCCGGCGATCAGCAGGAAGATGGCAATGTGGTCGAGCGTACGCAGAACGCGCCTTGCCATCGCGCCCGGCACAGCGTGGTACAGGGTCGATGCGGTGTAGAGAAGGATCAGTGTGCTGCCGAATACCGCGCTTGCGACCACCGCGCGTGCATCGCCGAACCGTGCCGCGAACGCCACCAGCACCACCAGGCCGGCGATGCTCAGCACGATGCCGATGCCGTGGATCAGGCTGCTGGCGATTTCGTCGCCGGGCCGGTAGATGGGAGGGGCAGCACTTGCCTGGGGGTTCATGCGCAACGCAAGGGTGGCGCGCCAGGGTCGAGCGCATCGTCAGAGGGTCGCCCCCGCGACAGGGTTTTGCAACCCCCTGCACAGGGTGGCATTGTGTGATCGGACGTACCTCATGCGCGGAAGCGGACACCTACGATGAAGACTGAGCTCCTGCTCCATGTGGCCCGCCTGCCCCTGCAGGGTGCGGCGATCGCCGCTGCCGTCGCCCTGGCCCAGCGCATGCAAGCGCGTCTGGATGCATTGTTCGTGGTGGACATGCTACCGGCCGCCTTCACGCTACCTGAAGCCATGCCGTTGCAGATGGACTCGGTGCGCCAGCGTGCCGACGAAGCGCGCGCTGCCAGCGGGGCGTTCGATCAGATACTCACCCAGGCAGGTCTCACGGGCCGGTGGCGGGTGGCCGAAGGCGATGTCGTACCGCTGGTATGCCATGCGGCAGCCGGCTATGACTGGCTGGTGATGGAGCGCGGCGGTTTCCGCGGCGACGCGCCGGTGGGTTTCGGCAATGTCTCGCGCTCGGTATTCGGCAGCAGCAAGCCGGTGCTGGTGGTACCGGAGCTGGCCCAGGTAACGGGCCTGGGCACACGCGTGTTGCTGGCCTGGAACGGTAGCCGGCAATCCGCGCTGGCGATCCGGGCCTCGCTTCCGCTACTGGAGCGCGCCGACGATGTCGTGGTGCTCGATGGCTGCGACGAACCCTATGCCACCACCCATCCGCTGCCCGCCGAAGACATCGATCACTGGCTCAGCGAGCACGGCATCAAGGCCACCGTCCGACATCTGTCGGCGGCTGAACGCGACCAGGCAGGCCCTTCGCTGCTGGCGATTGCGCGCGAAGCGGGAGCTGACCTGCTGGTGATGGGCGCATGGGGGCGTTCGCGCCTGTCGGAAATGGTGCTCGGTGGCACCACCCGTCATCTTTTCATGAACAGCGACATTCCCATGCTGGTGGCCCACTAGGTCACCGAAGCCGACGGCCGGCGCATCGGGCTCTTGCAGAGCATCCGGGCGCGGGCATAGTCTGGAGCCGGACGCATCCCCCGCGGCAAAAGCCGTGGCGTCCATGAAGACCGTCGCTTGCCTTCCCCCACTCGATGGAGGTGTGCCATGTCGTCTGCCGCAATCGCGTCCCGCCCTGCGTTTCATCCCGATGCCATTCGTATCGTGGCTTTGAGCGCTTCGATCGCCCTCAACATCGCCGCCCTCATCGCCGTGATCCGGCCGATGGCTCCTGAGTTCGTGGAAACCGTCAAGCGTGTCGCCCAACCGATCATCGTCACGTGGACCAACCCTCCCCCGGAAGTGAAGCCCGCACCGGCGATGGACATTCCGCCGCCGCCGGTGCACCACACGGTGGCAAAGCACATACCCGCGCCGACACCGACGCCATCACCCACGGTGATTGACGAACCCAGCGCGAATGCCGTCCCGGTAACGGCCGCTCCTCCCGTGCCATCGGCAGCCGCTGATGCTGCGCCATCGGCGCCGGTGGAAGCCACCCTGGCCTACATGCAGGCACCGGCGCCGGCCTACCCGTCGGCCGCGCGGCGCATGCACATGCAAGGCACGGTGGTCTTGCGCGTGCTGGTGGATATCGACGGCAAGCCACTGCAGGTGGTAGTGGAATCAAGCAGCGGCCATGTGGAACTTGACCGCGCCGCACAGAACCAGGTGCTGTCGAAGTGGCGGTTCCAGCCCGCCACCGCGCAGGGCCGACCGACGCAGGCATGGGCCCGCATCCCGGTTACTTTCGATTTGCAGGGCGGTTGAAGGCAGCTGGCAATGGACAAGGGCCGGAGTGGAAACTCCGGTCCTGGTTACTGGCGGGCTTCAGCGCGGAGCGTGATCGGGCGTGACCACGATCACTGGCGGTTTGCGCGTGGCGCGCACGATCAGCCAAACAAGGCCAGCCACGAGAAGCACCGGCAACAGGGCCGGAAGCATGGCCAGCGCGACCAGCGGACCGATTACCAACAGTGCCACACCACCGAAGACAATGCCCAGCAGCCCGCCGATGATGGTGAATACGCCACCGATGAGACCAAAGATCAGCTTGAAGACGGCGCCGACCACGGCGCCCATCAGCCACAACATGCCCAGCACGAGGATGGCGGCGAAGATCATGACAGCGAGCTCCTTGCACGTTTTTGCGTACGGGCCGGCGGAATGGCCGGCAGCGTGGATAAAGCTACCGCCGGCCGTTCCCCGGCAACAGTGAAAGAAGTACCGGACCGGGGCCCTGGTTCCGGGTTACGTCCGTTTAACGGCCTCCGTGATCCACTTTCCGCCGTTGACGTAGCGTTTTTCGGCAGGAACTTCCCCATGATCAAGCGATTACACGTACTGAAGACTTTGCGTGACATCGCTTTCGATGCCGGTGCCACTGAGCACCCGGATCTCGCCAGCATGGCGCGCGAGCTCGGTCAGGCCGTGCACCGCGACGGCCATGCCCTGGAGCAGCAACTGGCTCCGCTGCGCGCCCGCCGACGCGGCCTGGAGCGTTGGCTGGTCGCCGAACATGCCAAGCCCGGTATCAGCGTGCTCGTGTTGTCCTGGCCCCCCAACTACGCCACGCCCGTGCATGACCATGGTGGCCTGTGGGGGATGGAGATGTCACTGAGTGGCGCTCTGGAAATCGATGCTTTCCTGCGCGAGGAAACCACCGGCCAGCTGCGCCACCAGAATCGCACCTGGCTGGGGCCGGGCGACGCGACCTGGTTCGATGCAGGCGATGCCTACGTGCATCGCTGCCGTAACCTTTCGCGACAGGAATCGGCCCTCACGCTTCATGTCTACGGCGGTGATCTGGCACAGTACATGGCCTATGAACAGCCTGGACCGACCGACCACTGGATTGCCCGCCCGCGGCAATCCGAACTCGCCGGACGCCTGACAGCCTGACGTCCGGTGGGACCTTGAGTGGTCCCCTAGAAGGAAAATGCATGTCTAATCGAGTCGCCGTCATCGGCGGTGGCGCGGCGGGCGCCACGCTGGTCAGCGAATTACTGACGCGGCGGACCCCTCGCCCACTGCATCTGGACTGGTACACCGGTTCGGCGCATCCATTTGCCCGCGGCGTGGCCTATGGCACGTCGTCCGATCGCCACCTTTTGAATGTGCGCGCCGCGGCCATGGGCTTATCGGCAGCACAGCCGCAGGGCTTCCTCGACTACGCCCAGGGCCTGGATAAAAAGGTTGCCGGCGCCGACTTCCTGCCGCGGCGCCTGTACGGCGATTACGTTGAATCAGAGGTCCGCCGCGCCATCGACGATGGGCGCTCACGCGGGCATGTAGTGAACATGGTGCCAGTCGCGGTCGATGCTGTCGTTCCCGACGCTGGCGGCGTGGATATTTTCGTGGGCGAGACATCCTCGCGCGTGGAACGCGCCGTGCTCTGCGTCGGCTCGCTGCCGCCGCGCCCGATCCCCGGCGTGGACCCTGCGGCGATCGCCCAGGGGAACTATGTGGTCGATCCGTGGCCGTATCTCGCCGCGGCACACGAGAGCACCGAACCTCGCCAGGTCATGTTGATCGGCCTGGGGTTGACCGCGGTAGATGTCTTGCTGGATCTCGCCGCACTATGGCCGAACGCCCGCTTCACCGCAGTATCCCGACACGGCCACACGCCCGAGGTACATCCGGTAAAGGCCGCGGCACCTGCCGACAGCGGTGCGGAACTGGTCGAGGAAATGCGCGACGAACCCGCGGCGCGGGCATGGATGCACCATATCCGCGAGGCAGCGAGCCTGGGCGAAGACTGGCGTCCGGTGATCGACAGCCTGCGCCCGCATACGCAGGCGCTATGGCGTGAGTTGCCGACCGACGAACGCGCCCGTTTCTTGCGTCATGCACGCTGGGCCTGGGAACGCGCCCGCCATCGCATGCCCCCGCAAGTGGCATCCGGCGTGGAGGCACTCGAGCACGAAGGCCGCCTCACGCGCATGCGCGGGCGGCTCCGCCATGTCACCCTGCGACCGGATGGCCGGCTCGATGTCGACCTGCACCTGGTCGATGGTGCCGACGGCATGCGCGTGGCGGATCTGGTCGTCCAGACGGTGGGTCTGAACACCGACGTGCAGCATGGCGACCATCCACTGCTGCGCCAACTCAGCGACAACGGCCACGTACGCGCCGATGAACTGGGATTGGGACTGGACGCCGACTCAACCTTCGGCGTGCTCGATGCCGCAGGCAACGCTTCGAACCGACTGTTCGCAACAGGTACGCTGCTGCGCGGCCTGTTGTGGGAAACCACCGCGATGCCTGAGATCCGCCAACAGGCGCGGCTCCTGGCCGATCGACTCATCAGCTAAGGCCGGCACGCGATGCTGGCCACGGTACTCACCCTGGTGGCCTTGTGCCTGCACGTGGCGGGCATCGGCGCGGCGATGCATGCGGTGATGCACACACGCACGCCCCAGGGTGCCTTCGCCTGGGTGCTTGGCCTGGTGCTGCTGCCCTATTTCACGCTGGTGCCCTACCTGTTCCTGGGCAGCAGCCACTTCGCAGGTTACGTCGACATGCATCGGCTGTTGCGCATGCGCAGCCGGCAACAACACGACAACCGCAGTTGGCCGCAGCGCGAAGACTACCTGCGCCGCCATGCCGGGGAGCATCCGCGCTTCGAACCGATCTCGCGCATGCTGGCATCGCACATCAGCGGCGGCCATCGCACGCAGCTGCTGATCAATGGCGAAGCGGCGTTCGCCGCCATGTTCGCGGCTATCGCCGAGGCCAGGCATTACGTACTGGTGCAGTTCTTCATCATCCACGACGACCATCTGGGCAGACGGCTACGCGATGCGCTGGTGGAGCGTGCGGCGGCCGGTGTGACGGTGCAGCTGCTCTACGACAGCATCGGCAGCCATGACCTGCCGCAACGTTACGTGGCATCACTGCAGGCCGCTGGTGTGGACGTACGGCCGTTCCGGACGCGGCGCTGGCGCAACCGCCTCCAGTTGAATTTCCGCAATCACCGCAAGATCGTCGTGGTCGACGGCGCAACCGGCTTCGTCGGCGGCCTTAACGCCGGCGACGAATACCTCGGCGCACGTCCGCCGCTATCGCCCTGGCGCGATACCCACATGCGCCTGGATGGCCCGGCCGTGGCCGAACTGCAACGCAGCTTCGCCGAAGACTGGTACTGGGTAACGGGCGAAGTACCGCCCTTCCGGCCGCCGCCGGACGGCGAGGGCAGCGCCGCGGTGCTGATTGCGGCCACGGGCCCTGCCGACCTGCAGGAAAGCTGCTCGCTGTTCTTCACCCAGGCCATTGCCGTCGCACGTACCCGGCTGTGGTTGTCCACGCCCTATTTCGTGCCCGATCCATCGGTACTGGCCGCCCTGCAGCTGGCCGTTTACCGGGGCGTGGATGTGCGCGTCCTGATCCCCTGCCGCCCCGATCACCGCACGGTGTTCCTGTCCTCGCGCTTCCACACCCACGAGGCGGTACAGGCGGGCATCCGCATGTTCCGTTACCAACCCGGGTTCGTACACCAGAAGGTGATGCTGGTGGATGACGACACCGCGGTGATCGGCAGCATGAACCTGGACAATCGCTCGTTCCGGCTGAATTTCGAGATCGCCGCGCTTACCGTGGATACGGCCTTCGCAGGTGAAGTGGAAGCCATGCTGGCGGACGACTTCGCGCAGGCGGTGGAGGTCCTTCCCGCCGACTATGCCCGAACGCGGTATCTTTCCCGCGTGGCCATGCACGTGGCACGCTTGTTCGACCCCATCCTTTGAAGGTGTCGACCATGCATACCCCCACGATGGCTGCACTGGCTTGTGTGCTTGGCCTTGCCACGACCCCTGCGCATGCGGCTTTCAGCCAGCACACGGTCACGGTAAACGGCCACAGCTATCCTTACCAGGTATACACGCCCGATCACAAAACCGCGGCGCACCCGCCGGTGGTGCTGTTCCTGCACGGCTCAGGCGAGCGCGGCAACGACAACCAGAAACAGATGAGCCAGGGCCTGCCGCCTTGGCTGGCCAGGCATCCGGGCTTCGAAGGCGTAGTGGTGATCCCGCAGGCGCCGGAACACACGCTTTGGCGTGGCGACACCGCTGATGCCGCCATGAAAGCGCTGGAAGACACCATCAAGGCCGTCGACGGAGACCGCAAGCGGATCTACCTGACGGGCCTGTCGATGGGCGGCTACGGTGCCTGGGAATTCCTGGTGCAATACCCATCCACGTTCGCCGCGGCGGCGGTGATCTGCGGTGGTATCCAACCGCAGAACGTCGATGCCCTCCTGCAGGTCTACGACCGGCGCGAAAATGCTGACGCCTTCGCCTGGGTGGCCTCGCATATGGGCCCTACGCCGGTATGGATTTTCCACGGTTCGGCCGACGGCTCGGTGCCAGTGGAGCAATCGCGCCAGATGCACCAGGCGCTTGAAAATATCCATCATGAAGTCCGGTACACCGAATACCCCGGCGTAGGACATGGGTCATGGGTACCGGCCTACGACGAACCGGACCTATGGCCGTGGATGTTCAGCCATCGCCTCGGCGACGCCAAAAAGCCACGCTGAAGATCAGCCACGCCAGCCCGACTCCCACGATCGCACCCAACATCACAAAAAAACAGCGTAGCCCGATGGCGTCGGGATCGTGTACTTCGGCCAGTTGCAGGCGCAACAGCTGGATCGACTGGAACCTGGAGAAATTGAAGTAGAAGATGTCCTTGAAGTCCACCGCGCCCACCAGCGCGGTGGACACTAGCCACGACCAGCCCATTAACACACCGTGATTGGCGTTGCGCTTGATCGCCTGCAGCACCCCATACAGCACGAAGCCGACGAGAAACGCAATGGCGCCGATTTCCAGTGCCCCGACGATGCCGTAACCGAGCCAATCGTGATCGAACATGTTCCTTGAAGCTCCGTGGGTGTATGCGTGGACGATGCGATGGTAGCCCATCGATACCGAAGGAACTTGCCCATACGCCGCCGCTACGCCCGGCGGCGCATGATGCATGGATTGTTATTTCCTTGAAGGAGAATCGTGATGGACGTCGGATTCATCGGCCTGGGCAACATGGGCCAGGCGATCGTGGCCAACCTGGTGAAGGCCGGCCACACGGTGCGCGTATGGAATCGATCGCCGGGACCTGCACAGGAGGCAGGCCGTGCCGGCGCCACGGTGGTCAGCTCCGCCGCGGCCGCCTTCGCCGGCGACGCTGTTTTCTCGATGCTGGCCGACGACGACGCGGTGCGCGAAGCCATCGTCGCGTCCGGTGCCCTGGCGCAGGCATCGGACGGCCTGGTCCATATCAACATGGCCACGGTGTCGGTGGCATTGGCCGATGAGATGGCCCGGGCGCACCAGGCACAAGGCGTGGCTTACCTCGCAGCGCCGGTACTGGGCCGTCCCGACGTCGCCGCCGCCGGCAAGCTCAATATTCTTATCGGCGGCAATGCGAAGACGCTTGCCCATGTGCAACCCCTGCTCGATGCCATCGGCCAGAAGACCTGGCACCTGGGCGACGTGCCCTCGCGTGCAAATGCGGTCAAGCTGGCGGTGAATTTCATGCTGGGCGCCGCCATCGAAGCCACCGCCGAAGCGTCCGCGCTCGCTGGCGCACATGGACTGGAACCGGCGGCATTCATCGAACTGATCACAGGCACCGTGTTCCCGGGTCCCGTGTACGAAGGCTACGGTGACCGCATCGCCAAGGCATCCTATACGCCGGCGGCGTTCTCCGCGCGGCTGGCACACAAAGACCTGCGCCTGGCGCTGGCTGCGGCGGGCGCCGCCAAGGTGCCCATGCCGTTGGCAAGCGTGGTGCACGATGCATTGCTTGAAACCGTGGCGGTGGGTGATGGCGAGAGCGACCTGGCCGTGCTGGGCAGGACCGCGCTGCGGCGCGCCGGAAAGAAAACCTAGCCCTCGTTCTCGCTGCGCACATCCACCCCGATGTCGCCCTCGCCATCCACGGTGACGGTGACGTTGATCGGACGGCAGCAGACCTGGCAGTCCTCGATGTAATGTTGGCCGTCCTCACTGGCATCGACCAGCAATTCCAGCGGTTCGCCGCAGTAGGGGCAATGCACGTCGACAGGGGTGAGCATCATCAAAGCTCCGGCCAGGGCGGAGGAGTATCGTAACGCCCGGCTGGTGGAAGGAAGGTAAGAAATGATTGAACTGGTCGGTTTCGACGGCGACGACACCTTGTGGCGCAGCCAGGAATACTTCGAGATCGCCAGTGGCGCGTTCGAGGCCATCGTGGGCGAGTATGTGGACCTCACGGATCTTCGCCTGCACGAGCGTCTGCTGGCCATCGAACAAGCCAACATGGCGCGCTTCGGCTATGGCGCGAAGGGCATGACGCTGTCGATGATCGAGGCCGCCGTGCAGGTCACCGGCGAGCGCATCAGCGCACGCGACATCCACCGCATCGTGGCACTGGGCAAGGATGTCCTGGACCATCCGGTGGAACTGCTTCCAGGTATCCGCCAGGCGGTGGAGGCCGTTGCGCAGGGCCATCGCATTGTGCTGATCACCAAGGGCGATCTCTTCCACCAGGAACATAAGGTGGCCCACTCGAAGCTCGCCGACCTCTTCCATCGCATCGAGATCGTCTCAGAGAAGGATAACCGCGCCTACGCGCGTGTGCTGGGCGAGTTCAACCTCCCGCCTGGGCGTTTCGCCATGGTCGGAAATTCCCTGCGCTCGGACATCGCACCGGTGGTGGCGCTCGGTGGCTGGGGCGTATACATGCCCTACCACGTCACCTGGGCACACGAAGCGGATGCTTCCATCGGCGATGCCGGCCGGATGGTGGAAGTCGCCGACGCCACGGGTATTCCCGGCGCCGTGCGCACCCTGGAAGAACGCGCGCGGATGCAGGCGGGCTAGGCGGCGCTGGCCACCGCGTTGCGGCCGCTGGCCTTGGCGCGGTACAGCGCGTTGTCCGCCGCCTGAAGCAGGCTCAACGGCCCCGCCTCGGGCGACTCCACGCCCACGGCCACGCCGATGCTTACGGTGACCATGCCGTAAGGGCTTCCTTCATTTCGAATGCCCATCGATTGCACGGCTTCGCGCAATGCGTGCGCCAGCTGATGGGCCCCGGCCAGGGTGGTTGATGGTGCGACGAGTGCGAATTCCTCGCCGCCATAACGGGCCAGGAAATCCTCGCCACGGCCGATGCGTCCGGCGAGGGCCGATGCGACACGGCGCAGGCACTCGTCGCCTTCCACGTGCCCATAGCGGTCATTGAACTGCTTGAAGAAATCGATATCGATCATCAGCAGGGCAACCGGTTCATTGCGCTCGACGGTGCGATGCCATTCGGTGAGCAAGGTGGCGTCCAGCGCGCGGCGATTGGCAAGCTCGGTAAGGCCGTCACGGTAGGCCAGGCCCTCCAGGGTGGCCTGCCGCGCGGTCAGGCGCGATTCCACTTCCACCAGGCTCACCTGGGTCAGCGTGCTGCGCAGGCCTATGCCCAGTACCGCGGCGGCGCAGGCGGCTACGCCCAGCCCCGGGTGATGACGCATCACCATCAGTCCCAGCGCAAGCACGCTCATGGCCATGAAAACCGGGCTACCGCTTTGCACGAAGCGCACCAGGAACACCGGCGGCCGCCAGCGAACGCGGCCATGGCCTTCCCCGCGCCGGGCCGCCAGTAGCCAAGCCGCAAAGGGGATATCGAGCAAGATGTCCCACGACGATCCAAAATCGGGGTAATCGCCCAGCGCAACGAAATGGTTGTAGTAACCCACGACAACCGTGTAGCTGACGAAGAATATCGAGGCGGCGCGATAGAACGACGCTTCGCGCTGACGCTCGGAAGCGAGCAAACGCACGATGGCGATCACGGCCAGGAAGATATTCTCAAAATCCAGCATGGCGGCGATGGCCTCAGCCTCCGGCCGGCCCGCCGCACCTTCCATCGTCACCAGGGTAAACACCCGTACATAGAACAGGGTCGCCAGCATGCTGGCCAGTACCAGGTCGATGCCCAGCGCCCATCGCTTGCGCGCGGCCACCGGCGAGGATGACAGCGCCACCAGCGCCGGCACCACGTAGATGATGTAGAAGAACATGCTGTCGCCGGGCGCGGGGTTGGCGTTGTCCAGCACATAGCTTTGCCGGGCCGACAACGCCACGCCGCACAGCCACAACGCCATGGTCAGGGCCATCGCCAGCCAACGCGCATCCACCCGCCGCCCTGAGGTCAGGCCACGGTGCACGGCAGCGACACCCGCGGCCACGCCGAAGGCTCCAAAAAAGAAGTACGACAGGGCCATGCCGATCTCCGGCGCCACGCGCACGGAAACAGCATGAAGCACCAGCACGGCAAAGACGATCAGGTAGTCCCGCATCCGCCCTCCTCGCGCGCGCTGCGTTACGACAATGTTTCGCTAGCCATACAAAATTGATGCCAAAGGCTTTTTCCCCGGATTTGACCCGGTCGAAAGTCCCCTAGGGTTGCCATGCTTCCGGCAGCACGATGGCGAACCATGGACAGCGCGAAGCCAGCCGCAGCAGTTCGTTGTCCTTGGTCACCAGTGCGCTCGCACCCGCCGCCAGCGCTACTTCCAGGAACATCTGGTCGTCCGGATCGCGGCAGCGAGGCAAGGCTGTGCCGGCTTTGTCCTCCAGGGCGGGGAACGACAGGCGACCATCGTAGGCCGCCATCGCCTGCTGACGCCCTGCGTCGGTGATCGGCAGATCCGGGTAGGTAAGCACGCGCAGCCACTCAGCATGGCAATCGGCCCGGGATACAGCCTGCACACGGCCTTCGGCCAACGCCTGGGCCAGAACCTGGCAGCGCGGATCGCGAAAGAAGAACAGATCCAGGCAGACGTTGGTATCAAGCACCACGCGCGACGGGGATATTTGAGCGCTCATGGCATCAGGCTGAACGAAGGCACGTCGCTGCGCAATGGCTTTGCCGATCAGGCGGTCTCTTGAGTAAGTCAATGGAGAACACCCATGCCATCCAACCCCCGCCGCCGCTTCCTCGGCGCCGCTGCCGCCTTCACCGCCTTGGCCGCCCTGCCCGTCGGCCGCCTCCTGGCCGACGCCCTGTCGCCCGCCCCGGCGCCGTCAGGCGCCCCGCCCAGCGGCAAGCCGGCCAACGTCACCCTGGACTGCTTCGGCCCGGACAAGAAACCCCTCGGCACCTGCGTGGAGCCGAAGGTGGTGATGACCGACGAAGCCTGGAAAGCGAAGCTCTCGCCGCTCTCCTGGGAAGTCACGCGCCACGAAGGCACCGAACGGCCTTACACCGGCCCAGGCTGGGACCGCCACGACAATGGCTTGTACCGCTGCATCTGTTGCGACACGGCACTGTACGACTCCGCCACCAAGTTCGATTCAGGCACCGGCTGGCCCAGCTTCTGGCAACCCATCTCCAAACGGAACGTCGTGCAAAGCAGCGACACCAGCCTGTTCGAAGAGCGCACCGCCATATCGTGCGCCCGCTGCGATGCGCACCTGGGCCACGTGTTCGACGACGGCCCACGCCCGACTGGCCTGCGGTACTGCATGAACGCCGTGGCGATGAGGTTCGTGGCGGTTGGTGCGGCGAGTTGATTGACGGCTGAGGTAAGTACGACGGCTCGGCTGACGCCATCGCATTGTGCAGCGATGTGTTGACACGTCGCGATGCGCCTTCGCCGGCTGCCCCTCAGCGCGACGGGCTTCGCCGTCCCGACGGGGAGGGAGAGCCGCTGCGCGGCTAGTGTCTTATGGCTTCGCCCCGCCGGGACCGCACGGCCGGGTGGGGCTCCAGATGTCACGCTGAGGGGCAGCCGGCGAAGGTGCATGGCACGTGCCGGTTACTTGCACGTAGAGCGACATCGATGTGGCGTGCTTGCTGGAGCTGAAGGCCCTCCAACCATGAAGAGCCAGCAATTCGTTGAAGCCCGCACGCCCAATGGAATTTGCGTGCGACTTATGCGGCCAGAAGACGCGATGACGATGAACTAGGTTTCGGCGGCGTGAGCAAGCAACCGTGCTCGCTTGCGGGAGCCAGAACGGATCGGGCGAATGAACAAACCAGGCGTTGCACCCTCGCTGGAGCCAACGTCGCCAGGCGATCATTGACCCAAGCTACTTACGCGTGCCGAGCGTGTCCATTCGCCCCATGGCTCGTAGGCTTTAAACCCGCTTATGGGTGGGGTGGCGGGCGAGCCAGGATCGAAACCGAACGAAGACGGCCGGGCTTGCGCCCGCCTGGTCGCCCGCCGCAAGACGGAAAACCCGAGCCCCGCAGACGATGCTGCGGGGCCCGACTTCGTTCGGGTTTCGATACCCGGTTGCCAGTACCCCGGCAACCCGTGAATGATCCCGGTTATCGCGCGAAGAGTCTATGCGAATGGTCTTAAAGTTCCACCGGCACGAACATCCAACGATGCTCAACTTGTCGCAGCCACCGATCTGCCGATGGCACGATGTCGATGAAGAACGGCGAGCGGCTGATATGCGTTGAGAACCTCCGGGCTGGTTCTTGTCACTGCTCTCGGAATAGCGCGCTGTGCAGCGACAACCTATCTGCGGGGATGACCACACATTTGAGAAAACTTCCCCCTGACAGGATGACAGACAAGTAGGCCCACGGCAGGTCTAATCCCCGCCACGCGTGCATCGAGTCCTGATGGGAAGAAGTCATGGACGGCCGGCTGGTCTGCCGTTGGCCTTCCAGGCGCCGGATCCTTTTCAACAACTAAGACCCAGACCTTTGGTGTGTCAGATGTCAAGTCAATGGTATGGCAGTCCCTGAATCGAGCAGCCGCAATTGGAGCGGCTCAGCAGCCCCAGCCTTAGTAAACGGCCGTCGCTGTTTAGGCCTACAAGACAGTGGTATAGATAATGATCATTTATTTTTTCCTTGGATCCGTTTTATTAACGTTCTTATGCATATCTCTTTTTTTTACGCGATTCCTCTTGGGGGGAAAGCGATATGCAGAAAAGGGCACCATGGAGTACGAAAAGCTTACGTTGGGAAATCCTTTGGCGGCTCTCTTCATTGATCGTGTCCTGACTCGTCAAGGGCTTCAGCTCCGCAGCAGTATGGTCATCTCTATCGGTGCGATTTGGGCGCTGTGTTTTATCGTAGCGATCATCGTCACGAACGCTTGATACATCTGATAAACGTCTGTGTTCGACTTCGATCCTACGCCAAAGCAGTGGACTGACGATCAGGTAACAGGCCACAACGCCCGTAGCCAGCTCACCCAGCTGACCGGCGGCGGCACCGCCACCGCGTGGCGTTACGACGGTATCGGCCGCCTCGCCAACGCTCAGGTGAACTACACAATCGGCCCATCTTTCCCATCTGATGTCGCCGGCCAAGCCGAATTTTGGCGTCAAGCCCTTGGAGGGAGTGTCATCAATATCCCAACGGGATCGACATCAATTCCGGGCGGCTTAAATCAATTCAATCCAGGTGGCTGATGCATATGTTCGCCCCGATCTTGGTCGTGCTTTTAGCAGCAGGCTGTTCCAGCGCTGATAACTTTCGCGCGGACTTATTCGAGCGCGTTAACGCAGGTGATATTAACGGCGTAAAAAAAATTGTCGCTGCTCATCCAGAAGCAAAGGATGAGTACCTGAATGATGGCTGGACTGCGTTAACTGTATCGGCAAGGATTGGAAAAATAGATGTTGTGAATCTGCTTCTTGAGGAAGGAGCTTCTGCCAATCGGCTTGAAGGCGGCGGAAATTCGCCGTTATTTTGGGCTATTTATTATAGCCACGAGGATGTTGTAGCCACCCTTCTTAAATCTGGCGCTAGGGTTCACAACGAATGCGATACGTGCGAAGACCTTGTTTTGTTAGCGAAGAGAAAAAACAACGAGCACATTCTGAAACTTCTTATTGAAGCGGAGGGGGATCGTTCGAAATAAGGGGTCGTAGCCAATTAACGTTTAATTTGTTGATATGTCCGCTCAATCACAAACCGACGAGCAACATTCGTGGGCAATTTCCAGAATCCGGCATTACTAAAAACTGCTCGAATGCACTGGCGCGACTTTATACCGGTATGGATTTTCCCCATTGAATTATTTTTAAGGAGGCTCCATTGCCGACTATCTAGGCTATCAAAAACTATTTTTTTGGGGTCGCGTTCCCGCTATTTTTTTGAGTTTTAGCTGAGCTTACGGTCCTTGGATGAGACATCAATTAAGTTATTCACACGCAATATTCTGGTGTATCAGCATCCCATTTGTTATCTGGTCTATCGTTGTTTTTGCTCATCTTGCCGTCGTAAATTCGCTGTGCGGTCGCGACTGAAGAACGCGCTGAGCGTTATTCGTAGAAGCCGAAAATGCGGCCATGATTGCTTTGGTAAGCTTGAAGCGTGGCGTTACGACGGCATCGGCCGCCTCGCCAACGCTCAGGTGAACTACAAGGTCACACACGCCTACCTGTGGGATGCCACCGGCAACCGCCTGAGCTATACCGGCCCCGCTGGCACGGTCGACTACACCTACCCCGCCGACAGCCATCGCCTCCTGGCCATCGGCACCGACGAACGCCGTTATGACGAAGCTGGCCACACCGTCGCCACCGAAAACCGCCAGTTCAGCTACAACGCGCAAGGCCGGCTGACCGACGTCACCGTCGGCGTGCTGAGCCTTGCCCGCTACTCCTACAACGGCCGCGGCGAACGCGTGCTGCGCACGGATGAAACAGGCAGCACCGTCAGCCTGTACGACGATGCCGGCCACTGGATCGGTGACTACGATGCACAGGGCCACGCCAAGCAACAGGTGATCTGGCTCGACGATCTCCCGATCGCGCTGCTCGCCAATGGCACCGTCTACGACATCCGCCCCGACCACCTGGGTACGCCGCGGGCGGTGATCGATCGCACGTCAAAACGCGCCGTGTGGACGTGGAATGCCCACGGTGAGGCCTTCGGCAATGACGCGCCCAACGAGGGCCCGGATGGCGACGGCGTCCGTTTCGTGTTTGACATACGCTTTCCGGGCCAGCGTTACGACGCGGCGACCGGCATGAACTACAACTACTTTCGAGATTACGATCCAAAGTCGGGCCGGTACGTGCAGAGCGATCCGATCGGGCTTCAGGGAGGGCTGAATACATACACTTATGCTACCGGCGATGCGCTCAACAGCATTGATCCGTCAGGTCTTGACGCACTGGTCATTGCTGGCGGACATATCACGGGTAGTTTTAATATCTTCGGGCATGTAGCTAACGCAGTAACAGGTGCTGGCGTGTTCTCTTATGGAAACGGCACGCCGCTCGGTAGTGACGTACAGGCGTACTTGCAGAAGGAGGTTCAAAAACGCAACCAACTGGTGACTTTCATTCCATCGTCATCCAAGATGATCAAATGCTCGCTTACTACGCCGCACATCCCGGAATGAATAGCGTAGGTTTCTTCGACAATTGCGCCGTACGCACCAGTGGTGCGTTGAGCGCGGGTCGTATAGCTACGAAGGGCAGTCCCTTTCCCGGTGGATTGTCTCGGGATACGGGCAACCTTCCTGGTGCGCAACAGTTCTTCGTGCCAAAGGGTGGTCCGATCCCAACCCAACTCCTGAACCTTTTGCCAGCCTTCCAGCGGAAAAGATGATGAAACTCAAAATATCATCCGTTGTGGCCAGCATCTTCGTTTTGGTTCCAGTTCTCTACCTCGCCTCTTGTGGTGCGATATCGAAATACAGAACCTGGGGGTTTGAGCGGGTGAAGATCGGAAATACCGAAACAGAAATCATCGAAGCCATGGGTACACCGACCGACATTGAGACCAGAGACGGTCCTCAACTCATCTGGTACGCCCATAGTTCGTGCGAGCTTCCGTGTGCAAAACGATTGTGGTACCCCAATCGCTTGAGCTTGGCTGGAGAAGCCTGGGGAATCGAACTCGACTCTTCGGGTCGGGTTATACACACCGTCTATATTATTTCGCCGTAGAGTGACGGCGCACGCCTCTCGGCGAGCCAGGTTTCCCCTACACGAACCTCAGCGCTCCCAGAGTCGCCGGGTGCCACCCTTGCCGCGACTTCTGCAGCCGAGCGCAGGCGGGCGGACAAGGCCGCGCAGCGGTGCCGGCCATGGATGGCCGGCATTTTTCGCTGAGGCAGAAGGCCGATTCGAAAAACCCCGCCCGACTGTGCGGTCCTGGAGGGCGAAGCCATAGAACATGAGCCGCGTAGCGGCTCTCCTCCCCTCCAGGACGGCGAAGCCGTCACGGCAAGGGTGGCACCCGGCGACTCTTTCGAGGCGCTCGAGTGCCAAAACGCAATGGCGAAGCCGAGCTCGCCCTGGCGTCCGATCAGTGCGGATTCTGCGCCGTCGGCGACGGCGGCTGGGGTGCTGCGGCGTCGGTGTTCATACCCTTGCCTGCGTAGGGCAGCACGATGGCTGCCAGGCGCGTGTCGGCTTTGATCAGCTGGACTTCGTCGGCCACGATGTGGGCGGTTTCGTCCAGCTGAGGGTCCTTGGCTTTCTTGGCGTCTTTCTCGGCCTGCAGTTCGCTCTTGAGGCTGCGCTCGTTCGCTTGCAGGCCATCGTCGGCGGTGTCGGCCGGATCGTCGTCGTCACTGCCCTTGCCGGTGGCGACGTCACCGGGCTTGCCGGTACCGCCGTCGATGGCCTTGTGGCGCGCGCGGAAGTCGGCCTGCATGGCGTCCATCTGCTTCCGTTCCACTTCGCGCTGGGCGTAGTTGAGCGAGACTTCGGTCTTGTCGCGGGCTTTGCGGTACGCGGCGAGCTCATCGAGCATCAGCTTCCAGGCCGGCGACTTCGCCGTGCGTGCATCGTGCTTTGCCTGCAGCGGCGCCACCAGGGGCTTCAGGTCGGCTACGGCCTTGTAGTTGGCCGGTGCGATCTGTGTCCAGGGCAGTGCGTTGTCGTAAGTTGATTCGCCGAAGTCCTTCGCGTCGCCGTTTTGTGGGAACTGGATCTCCGGCGTGACGCCGCGCAGCTGCGTGCTGCCGCCGTTGATGCGGAAGAACTGGGCGATGGTCATCTTCAGTTCGCCGTACTTGGCCGATTCCGAGGCCTGGCCAAAGCGGTCGAGGTCCACCAGGTTCTGCACGGTGCCCTTGCCGAAGGTGGGCTCGCCGATGATCAGGCCGCGGCCGTAGTCCTGGATGGCGGCAGCGAAGATCTCCGACGCCGAGGCCGAGCCGCGGTTCACCAGCACGGCCAGCGGGCCATCCCAACTCATGCCGACCTGGTCGTCACCCTGCACTTCCACCTGGCCGCGCGCATCGCGCACCTGCACCACCGGGCCCTGGTCGATGAAGAGGCCGGTGAGTTCATTGGCCTCCGACAGCGAACCGCCACCGTTGTTGCGCAGATCCACCACCACGGCTTCGACCTTCTCGGCCTTCAGTTCACCAAGGAGCTTGGCGACGTCGCGGGTGGCGCTCTTGAAGTTGCTGTCGCCTTCGCGACGGGCGCCGAAATCCTGGTAGAACGTGGGCAGGTCGATCACGCCGACCTTGTGGTCGACATCACCATCTTTCCACTCCACGATCTTCTTCTTCGCTGCCTGTTCTTCCATGGTCACCTTTTTGCGTACCAGGGTGACCAGCTTGTGCTTACCGTCCATGCCGACGTCCGCCGGCAGGACTTCCAGGCGCACGGTGGTGTCCTTCTTGCCGCGGATCAGCTTCACCACGTCGTCCTGGCGCCAGCCGACCACATCCACCATCGGGCCGGCCGTGCCCTGGCCGATGGCAACGATGCGGTCGCCCACCGATATCTGGCCGGACTTAGCCGCCGGGCCGGCCGGGACGAGTTCGCGGATCATGGTGTAGTCGTCACGGCCCTGCAGCACCGCGCCGATGCCCTCAAGCGAGAGCTTCATGGCGATGTCGAAATTCTCCGCCGCGCGGGGACCTAAGTAGTCCGTATGCGGATCGGTGGATTCGGCGTAGGCCGTCATGAAGGTCTGGAAGGCGTCTTCCTGGTCGAGCTGGCGCACGCGGTCGATGTAGTTCGCGTAGCGCTTGTCCAGCGTCTTGCGAATCTCATCGTCGCTCTTGCCGGCGAGCTTCAGGCGCATCCAGTCATTCATGGTGCGCCGGCGCCACAGGTCGTCGAGCTCGGCCTGGTCTTTGGGCCACGCAGCCTTCTTGCGGTCGTAGTTGTAGCTCTCGTTACCGTTGAAGTCGAAGCCCTTCTTCAGCAGGCCGCGCGCATAGTTCATGCGGTCGAGCGCGCGCGTAAGGTACAGGTTGAACACGCTGAAGGGCGCGGAAAGATCCTGGTTCCACACCGCATCGTCGAACTGCGTTTTCAGCGGTTCGAACTTGGCCATGTCTTCCTGGGTGAAGAACACCTTTTCGCTATCTAGCGCGTCGAAGTAGGCCTTGTAGATCTTCGCCGACATCGCGTCGTCGAGCGGCTGGGCCTGGTAGTGGAAGCGCGTAAGGAATCGCGCCGACAGCTGGGCGGCCTGGGCTTCGGTGGGATTCCACTTCAGCGGAAGCTCGGAAACCTTGCGTTTGGCCACCGGCGAGGTGGCAGCCTCGGAGGCATCCTGTTGCTGGTTCGCAGCCGGCGCCTGGGTGGCCGGCGTATTGGCGGGCTTGGCCTGGGGAGCGGCCTGGGCATGGAGGCCGGCGACCGACAGGGCCAGCAGCAGGGCGAACGCGGGGCGGAGAGTCATATCAGTGGATTCGCCTGGAGTTGCGTGTGTTTATTCGACGACACCGGCGGCGTGCGCCTGCAGGTCGGCATGGTAGGAGGAGCGCACCAGCGGTCCGGAGGCGACATGGTCAAAACCCATCGCCTCGCCGGCCTCGCGCAGTGCTTCGAATTCGTCCGGCGTCCAATAGCGGACCACCGGGTGGTGGTGCGCCGTCGGCTGCAGGTACTGGCCAATGGTGATCATGTTGACGTCATGGGCGCGTAGATCGCGCATGGTCTCGAGCACCTGTTCGTGGGTTTCACCCAGGCCCAGCATGATGCCGGACTTGGTGGGCACATCCGGATGCTGGGCCTTGAACTGCTTGAGCAGGTCCAGCGACCACTGGTAGTCGGCGCCCGGGCGCACCTCGCGGTAGAGGTGAGGCACGGTTTCCAGGTTGTGGTTGAACACATCCGGCGGGTAGTCCTTGAGGACTTCCAGCGCGCGCTCCATGCGGCCCTTGCCGCGGAAATCCGGGGTGAGGATCTCGATGCGGATGTCCGGGCTGGCATGGCGCGTAGCGCGGATGCAGGCAGCGAAGTGCGAGGCACCGCCGTCGCGCAGGTCGTCGCGGTCGACCGAGGTGATCACCACATAACGCAGGCGCATGTCGGCGATGGTCTGGGCCAGGCGCGCCGGTTCCAGTGGATCGGGCGGCTGCGGGCGGCCATGGGCGACATCGCAGAACGAGCAACGGCGGGTGCAGACCTCCCCCAGGATCATGAATGTGGCCGTGCCCTTGGAGAAACACTCATGGATGTTCGGGCATGAGGCTTCCTCGCACACGGTGACAAGCGAGTTTTCACGCAGGCGGGCTTTCAGCTGCTGCACGGCATTGCCCTGCGGCAGGCGCACACGGATCCAGCTTGGCTTGCGCAAGGTCGGGACGGTGCTATCGAAACCCGCGCGGTTGAGCGCGATCTTGTCGTTGCCGAGCATTTTTTCGCCGGGCTTGTCGACAACCGCGATGGGAATGGACTTCAAGGGGGACGTGGACACTTGGCTCATGGCTGCTCTAGGGCTTTCAGACCGCGACGCGGGCCGGGAGTTCGGGGAGGTGGGGATCGGCTTGCACGGGGTGGAAATCAAACTGCTGGCAGAATTCTTCTACCAGGGTATTTTCCACTTCCGCGAGGGACGACGGTCCACCCAAGTCTAGCACCTGCGTGACCTCCAAGCCCTTGTAGCCGCAGGGGTTGATGCGGTGGTAGGGGGAGAGATCCATGTTCACGTTGAAGGCCAGGCCGTGGAAGCTGCAGCCCCGGCGCACGCGCAGACCCAGTGCGGCCACCTTGGCCCCGGCCACGTACACCCCGGGGGCGCCCTCTACCCGCTCGGCCACGATGTTCCAGTGGCCCATGGTGTCGATCAGGGCCTGTTCGATGCGGTTCACCAATTCCCGCACGCCCACGCCGGAACGGCGCAGGTCGATCATGGGATAGGCCACGATCTGACCCGGACCGTGGTAAGTCACCTGGCCGCCGCGGTCCACTGGCACCACCGGAATATCACCCGGGGCAAGTACGTGTTCCATCTTGCCGGCCTGGCCCAGGGTAAACACCGGATCGTGCTCAAGAAGCCACAGTTCATCCGGGGTGTCTTCGGTACGGTTGTCGGTGAAGGCGCTCATCGCCTTCCAGCTGGCCTCGTACGGGACGCGGCCGAGCCGACGGATGTTCAGCGGAAGGGACATGGCAGGCCGGAATTAAACGCAATGCCGGCAATCTGCGGGTTCGGGGCCGCGTTCGCAAGCCCCGCGGAGCTAGAGAGTGAAACGAATTTCCTCGTGGGCGCGCAGCACCTCGTGGGCGCGGTCGTAGTCTTCCCGGGTCTTGCACAGGAAGCGGACCGTGACCGAGGTGTAGGTGCCGGCGCTTGACTGCCGCGAGGAAACCGTTTCATGCAGCACTTCAAGGCCAAGACCCTGCAGCAATTCGGGGACCAGGGTCTCCAGGTGGGCGGCGGCGTTGCCCATCGCGGTGATCTCGAACTCGCCGGGGAACTGGAAGCCCTGCCCCTCGGCCGGTTGGATGTCGTTGATCTGCATCGCCTTGCCTCCGCTTATTTCTTGTCGCTATGGAACCACAACATGATGGTGTCCCACAGCCGCGAGAAGAAGCCGCCTTCGGGCGCATCTTCCAGTGCAACCAGCGGCGTGCTGGACACCGGCTGGCCATCGAGCGTGATGCGCAGGGTGCCCACCTGCTGTCCCTTCTTGAAGGGGGCGATCAGGGTGGCGGGGACATCCATGTCAGCCTTGAGCTTGTCGTAGTCGCCGCGCTTGACGGTAACTAGCACGTCATCGGTAACGCCCAGCGGCAGGGTATTTTCGGCGCCCTTCCAGAGCTTGGGCGTAGCCAGCGGTTTGGCGTGGTCGTAGAGCTTGTGCGATTCGTAGAAGCGGAAGCCATAGTTCATCAATGCCAGCGCAGCGTCGGCACGGCCTTTTTCGCTGCTGGCGCCCATGACGATGGCGATCATGCGCGAATCGCCCACCTTCGACGATGCGGCCAGGCAGTAGCCGGCAGCTGCGGTATGGCCGGTCTTGATGCCGTCGACGTTGTTGTCGCGCCACAGCAGCAGGTTGCGGTTGTGCTGCTTGATGCCATTCCACTCGAATTCCTTCACCGCGGAGATCGCGTAATCCTCGGGGAAGTCGTGGACAAGGGCGCGGGACAGGATGGCGATATCGCGCGCCGTGGTGTAGTGATTGGCGATCGGGTAGCCCGAAGCGTTCTGGAACTGCGAGTGCGTCATGCCGATCTGCTTGGCGTACGCATTCATCAGGTTGGCGAAGGCGGGCTCGGATCCTGCGGTGTGCTCGGCCAGCGCAATGGCGGCATCGTTGCCCGACTGGATGATCATGCCGTAGAGCAGGTCTTTCAGGTCGACCTGGCTGTTGAGCTTCAGGAAGCTGGTGGAACCGTCGGTGCCGGCGCCACCACCGCGCCATGCGTTCTCGCTGATGGTCACCTGGTCGTTCATATGGATCTTGCCGTTGGCAATTTCCGCCGACACCACGTAGTCGGTCATGATCTTGGTGATCGAGGCGGGCTCGACCTGAAGGTCTGGATCCTTCGAGGCGAGGATCTGCCCGGTGTTGTAGTCCATCAGCACCCAGCTCTTGCCGTCGACTTCCGGCGGCGGCGGCACCGGCGCCTCAGGCACCACTGGCCGCGGCACGGGCACCGGCCGCGGCGGGGCGGTCTGGGCGGCAGCGGCGGCAATGAGCAGCGTGGCGGAGAGGGCGAGCAGCGAACGGGGCGCAAATTTCATCGTTAAGTTAAGTCCGGTAAGGTCTTTAAAGTGGTGCCATGGCCTCAAGGCCAAGCGCTCAGTCTACCGCGACAGAGGGTCGGGGCAGGCCAAGGCCTGCAATCTGGTCGGTCACGCGGTCGGCGGTGTCGACGTCCGCCAGCGGCCCCACGCGCACGCGGCGCACGGGGTGGCCATTGAGATCGCCCTGGATGACGCTCACCGGCCCAAGGCCTGCCCTGGTGAGCTGGTCGGCCACACGCGAGGCATTGGCAAGATCGGAGAAAGCGCCCACTTGCAGGTAGATTTTCGGTTTGGGATTGACGGTTGGGACCGCAGGCGGGCCTGAGGGTTCCGGCGGCAGCGCCGACGCGATACTAGCGGAGGCAATATCGCCCGCCGAGGGGGCGGTGACCGGGCGCATCGGTGGCGGAACGATGGCAGCGCTGGCCGCGTCGCCGGGGCTGGTGCTGGCGGGGGGCTGGAAGGCGACGCGCGAGCTGGCTTGCGGGGCGGTGGTCGCGGCCCGGGCTGGGCGCGACACGACGCCAGCGACGGCGGGGCCGGTAGCGATCAACGACGATGGACGCGTGGGTGCCGGCGACGAAACGGCACGTGAAGCCGACGAGGACGCCGCGCTCGAGGACACCAGCGTGCCAGGCGCATCCGGATGGTCCGGGTCGATCGCACGAACTTCCACCAGTCCCGTGCCCTTGGGCCAGACGCCGATCTTCACCGCCGCGGCATAGGAAAGATCGATGATGCGGTTCTCGTGGAACGGGCCGCGATCGTTGATCCTGACCACGACCGTCTTGCCGTTCTCCAGGTTGGTCACCCTGGCATAACTGGGTAGCGGCAATGTCTTATGTGCCGCGGTGAACTGGTACATGTCGTAGTTCTCGAAGTTCGAGGTCTTGTACCCGTGGAATTTCGAACCATAGAACGATGCGATGCCACGCTCGTCGTAGCCGCTGGCATTGGGTAGCACCGTGTAGGACTTGCCCAGCACGCTATAGGGGCTCTTGTTGCCGTAGAGCGAGCGCGGCTCACTGCGCGGGGTGGGCTCTACCAGCTTGCTGACATCGAGGTTGTCGTTGGGAACGCTGTCGTTGTCCACCCCGTAGCGGGAGCTTTGCGAACGGCTGGTGTCGTCGTTGACCCCGCCGCGGCGCGCCGGCGAGCCCACATTGCCCCGCGATGTCGATCCCTTTGACGACCGTGTCCTCGAACCACCGCAGGCGGCCAGCAGCGCCACCAGGCCTGCGATCAGGCACAACATGGCCAGCCGGCGCCACGGCCGTGCCATCGGGGAGTCGGTTCGACGCGCGGCAATCATTGCAGGACGGTAGATCCACGCACCTGCGTGGCAATGGCCTGCGCCAGCTGGTTTACCGCCATGGCGTACAGCGGGCTGCGGTTGTACTTGGTAATGACCAGGAAGTTATTGAATGTGAACCAGTATTCATCGCCCATGGGGCCGTCGAGGCGTACCACAGTGGCTTCGCGGCCTGGGTCGGTATGCTGCAACGGCGCAAAGCCCCAGGCCATGAACTGTTCCAGGCTCCAGCGCGGTACGAAATCGTTGATCTCGGGAAGTTCAGGCGATCCATCGGGCTGCGCACGCATCGCCACCGGGCCGCCGGCTTCCCAACCGTGTTTGGCAAAATAGTTGGCCACGCTGGCGAGGATATCGGGTAAGGAATGACGCATGTCGATATGCCCGTTGCCATCGGCATCCACGCCCCAGTCCCGGATCGAGGTGGGCATGAACTGGCCCCAGCCCTGGGCGCCGGCATAGGAACCCACAAGGGTATCGATGGGGCCGGCAAGATGATTGTCCGGCAGCATCAACAGGGCCTTGAGCTGCTCACGGAAGAACGGCGCCCGCTTGGGGTAGTAGAAGGCCAGGGTGACCAGCGCGTCGATCACCTTGTACTTGCCCAGCACCTTGCCGTAGCTGGTTTCAACGCCCACGATCGCCACGATGATTTCCGGTGCCACCCCGTACTTGCGCGCCGTGTCGTCCACCAGCACACGGTTGGCACGATAGAACGCCACGCCCTCGCCGATGCGCTTGTCGGTCATGAAGATCGGGCGGTAATCACGCCAGGGCTTGGCTTCGGCCGGGCGGTTCATCGCATCGATGATGCTTTGCTGCATCTTCGCCTTGTCCAGGATGGCGGTGAGTGCCTTGGGGCTTTTGCCCGTGGCCCTGGCCACTTCGCGCACCAGTGCCGCTTCGCCGGGGTGGGTTTCAGCGCGGGCGACGCCGGATGGCAACGCGCACGCTGCCAGGCAGAAACACAACATCAGCGACTTGAGCATATCGTTAGAGGGTAACCAATCCGGCACGCAATTGCCGCCCGCATGATTGCAGGTCGACACGCACGCCGTCACCCCTGGACAGCTAGGTGTGTATTTTCTGGTTGGCGTGGATCGACATCAATACGCCGAAGCCCGTGAGCAACGATACCGCCGAAGTGCCGCCGTAACTCACCAGCGGCATCGGCACGCCCACCACGGGCAGCATGCCGGCCACCATGCCACCGTTGACGAATACGTAGACGAAGAAACTCATGGCAATCGCGCCGGCAAGCAGGCGCGAGTAGGTGTCTCGCGCGTTCATGGCAATCCACAGGCAGCGGCCGATGATGAACGCATATAGCAGCACGATGCCGATCACCCCGACCAGGCCGAATTCTTCGGAGAAAACGGCGAAGATGAAGTCGGTGGTGTGTTCGGGCAGGAATTCCAGGCGCGACTGCGTGCTTTGCTGCCAGCCCTTGCCGAACAGGCCGCCTGAACCCACCGCGATCTGCGACTGGATGATGTGCCAGCCGTTCCCCAGGGGGTCCGATTCAGGATCCAGCAGTGTGCGCACGCGGTTGCGCTGGTATTCGTGCAGGAAATGCCAGGCCACCGGGATCATCCCGCCGACGGCGCCTACCAGCATACCGATGCGCCACCAGGCCATGCCGGACAGGAACAGGGCGAAGGCGCCGGCAGCGGCCACCAGCAGCGCCGTGCCGAGGTCCGGCTGCTCGGCAATCAGGGCAGCCGGGACGACAATCAGCATGCCGACCACCACGATGTCCTTCCACGAAGGCGGCAGCTGCCGCGGATGCAGGTACCAGGCCACCATCATCGGCATGGTCAGCTTCAACAATTCCGACGGCTGGAAACGCATCACGCCCAGGTCCAGCCAGCGATAGGCACCCCTGCCCTCGCCCAGCACCGCCACTACCACCAGCAGGCCGGTGCTGCCGATGTACAGCCAGGGCGTCCATGAGCGCAGCACCGGTGGCGGAACACGCGAGATCACCAGGATCAACAGGCCGCCCAGCGCGAAACGCGCCGCCTGCCCGATCACCAGTCCCATGTTGCCGCCACCGGCGCTGTAGAGCGTGGCCAGCCCGACGCCGCCCAGCACGATAAGCGCACCGATCAACGGAAGATCCACACGCGGCCGGCGCAACACCCGCCGCGCGAAGCGCTGCATGCGGATGGCGAAGGTATCAATCATGGCGTGTCCTCGGTGCTGGCGGCATCGGCCGGGGCCAGCTCGCTGGGATCGGCCGGTTCCTGCGTCGGCGGCGGCACGGCCGGCGCTGGTGGGGGCAAGGCGCTGGACGAAGGTGGGGCGGGACGTTCGCCGCCCTCATCGACCACCCACTGGTCCAATATCTTGCGCGCGATGGGGCCGGAGTCCTTCGCGCCCCACGCGCCAGCCTCCAGGATCACCGCCACGGCGATCTTGGGATCTTCCGCTGGCGTGAAGGCGATGAACAGGGCGCGATGACGCGTGGCGAGATAGGCCGTGCTCTTGCGGGTGTCATAGGCATTGGTGGTACGGGAGAAACGCTCGGCCGTGCCCGATTTGCCGGCAATGACGTAGGGGAAACCTATGCCCAGGCCCTTGCCCGTGCCCACGCCATTGATCACCGCCGTCATGCCTTGGTTGATGACGTCCCAGTTCGCCGGTTTGGTGATGATCGACGGGCCGCTGGGGTTCCACGGCACGTCCACGGGCTTCGCATCCACGCCATCCTGCGTGCGCAGCAACAGGTGTGGCGTGTAGGGAATGCCCTTGCCCGCAATGGTGGCGGTGGCATGGGCCAGCTGCAATGCGGTCACCGCCCAGTAGCCCTGGCCGATGCCGGCGATGATGGTTTCGCCGGGATACCAGCCATCCTTGCTGCGCGTCGCCTTCCACTCCCGCGACGGCAGGATGCCCGGTACCTCACCCACCAGGTCGATACCTGTCTTCTCGCCAAAACTGAACTTGCGCAGGAAGGTCGAGAAGCGGTCAATACCCAGGTCCATCGCCAACCGGTAGAAGTAGGTATTGGTGGACAGTTCAATCGCCCGCACCATGTTCACGGTGCCATCGCCGCCCTGCTTGTCGTCGCGATAGCAGCGCGACTGCCCCGGGATACAGAACTCACCCGTGGACAGCACGGTGTCGCTTGGGCGCCTGACGCCATATTCCAGGCCCGCCAGGGCAATGAAAGGCTTCACGGTGGAACCGGGTGGATACACGCCGCGCAACGCGCGGTTGTATAGCGGCTTGTCTTCGGAGGTCATCAGCGAGTGGTAATCCTGGCTGCTGATTCCGTTGACGAAGAGGTTAGGATCGAAGCTGGGCACGCTGACGAAGGCCAGTACCTGGCCATTGCGCGGATCGATCGCCACGGCGGCGCCCAGGCGGCCGTTGAACGCATCCTCTGCCGCCTTCTGCAGGCGCACGTCGATGGAAAGGTAGATGTTCTTGCCCGGCGTGGGCGCATGGGTTTCCAGCACCTGCTGCACGCGGCCATCGGCGTTCACTTCCACCAGTTCATAGCCGGGCGTGCCATGCAGCAGGTCTTCGTAGCTGCGCTCGATGCCGATGCGCCCCACGTGGGTGGTGCCCTTGTAGCGGGTGGGGTCGAGCCGGGCCACGTCGTCGGCATCGATCCGGCTGACATAACCGATCACATGCGCCATGTGTTCGCCCAGCGGGTAGCGCCGGGTGAGGTAAGGCACGATGTCCACACCAGGGAACCGCCACTGGTTGATCGCGAAGCGGGCGATCTCATCCTCGGTCATCTTCAGCTTCAGCGGCACACCATCGAATCGACGGCTTTGCTTTACCTGCTTGCGGAAGGTCTCGATGTCCTCTTCGCTCAACGGCACCACCGACCCGATGGTGGCGAGCATCTTGTCCATGTCCGGCACCTGGTCGGGCGTGGCCTCCAGGCGGAACGCGGGCACGTTGTCAGCCAGCAACACGCCGTTGCGGTCGTAGATCAGGCCACGCGCCGGCGGAATCGCCCGGGGCTTGATGGAATTCTGCTGCGAGCGCAGGGCGAATTCATCGTGGCGCTGCACCTGCAGCACCACATAGCGGCCGATCAGCGCGGAGAGCCCGATCAGGATCAGGAAGAAGCCAGCGAAGGCGCGCCGGCGGAAGAGATCGGCCTCGCCCCGGCTTTCCTTGAATGCGGTGCGCTTGAGTTTCATGCCTCGTGGATGCGCAGGCGCGCACGCAGGTCATCGAGGATCAGGAACACAAAGGGCCAGAATGCTGCGCCGACGAAAGGCGACAGCCAATAAGCCGCCGGCGGCATCGGTTCACCGCCCAGCACGCGTACCAGGAACAACAGCACGCGGTCATTCATCAACAGGCCCAGCACGGCCAGGGTCTGTTGCCACATGGGGAAGAAGCGCAATCGCGAACGAAAACGCAGCGCAATGAACACCAGCGCCGTCAGCCGCAGGGCCTGCTCGCCCAGTAGCACGCCGTCGAAGATGTCGGCCCCCACACCGACACAGAAGGCCAGGCCCAGGGTGACGCGGTCGGACGACTCCAGCGACCAGTACAGCAGGAATAGCGCCGGCCAATAGGGCTTGAGCGGCTGGATCGGGGCCGGCAGCGGGATCAGCATCAGCAGCAGCGAGGCCAGCAAGGTGCCGGCGAACCAAAGGCCGCGGATGCGCGCGCGACTCATCGTGCACCTCCACTGGTGGTAGCACGCGCCGGGGCTGCCCTGGCAGCCGGCAACCGGGCAGTCGACGGGGAAGCCGGCGAATCCATGGGACCTTCAAGGCTCGCTGGCGGTCCGTCCACGGAAGCCGCCGCTGGCGGTCCCACGGGCTCGGCAAGGTCGTGCAACAGCAGCACATCATCACTTCTTGCGATGTCGGCGGCAGGTTTCGCCCTGGCGGCCAGGAACATACCCGATTCGGTCTGTCCCGACTCGGTGATCTCGCCCACCGGGAAACCCGGCGGAAAACGACCGCCCAGGCCCGAGGTGACCAGCTTGTCGCCCACGCGAACATCGGCCGACACCGGGATGTTCGGCAAGGTAAGCGAATCCCCGCCCTGCGAGCCATAAGCCACCGTGCGCAGGCCGGTGCGCTCGATGGTCACGGGAACGGCGTGGTTGGGGTCGGTAATCAACATGGCCGTGGACGTAGTGGGCATCACTTCGATCACCTGCCCCATCACGCCGCGAGCATCGATCACCACCTGGCCCACGGAAACGCCATCGCGGGCGCCCAGGTTCAAGGTGACCCGGTGGCGATAGGCACCAAGGTCGACATCGATCAGGCGCGCCAGCTGCACCGTGATGCCCAGGCTGTGCTGGGTGTCGAGCAATTCCTTCAGGCGTTCATTCTGTTCGGCCACCGAGGCCATGCGGTTGAGCTTGGCATTGGCCAGCAGGAGATTTTCGCGCAGGCGCTGGTTGGCCTCGGTCAGCAACTTGCGGTCCGCGAAGGCCACGGACGCGGCCCGGAAAGCATCGGAGGGGAGCGCTGCCAGGCGGTAAACCGGCTCGATAATCGCAGAGCCACCCTCGCGCAGGTGGCTCATCCAGCCGTTGCGGTGATCGAGCACCATCAGTACGCAAGCCAGCGCCATGTAGACGATCAGACGCAAGGTGCCCGCGACGGAGGGCGAGAATAGCGGGGACGAGCCGTCGCGGTTTAGGGCCATGGGCTAGCTTGGATCTTCAGGTAGGGACGGGCGTACCCGCGAAACATCGGCCTCGAGGGTGCGGTGCCTGCGCGCAAGCTCCTACAACGGGAAAGGGCTACTCCGGGGCGAAGAAATCGCTGCCGTGCTGGTCGATCAGTTCCAGCGCCTTGCCACCGCCACGGGCGACACAGGTGAGGGGCTCATCGGCCACCTGCACGTGCAGGCCGGTTTCTTCCGAGACCAGGCGGTCCAGGTCGCGCAGCAGGGCGCCGCCGCCGGTCAGCACGATGCCGCGCTCGGCAACATCAGAGCAGAGCTCCGGAGGGGTCTGCTCCAGCGCGCTTTTCACCGCGGCAACGATGCCGGAGAGCGGTTCGTGCAGCGCCTCGAGCACCTCGTTGGAGTTGATCGTGAACATGCGCGGAACACCTTCGGCCAGGTTGCGGCCGGAGATCTCGATTTCCTTGACCTCGCTCTGCGGGAACGCGCAGCCGATCTCCAGCTTGATGCGCTCGGCCGTGGATTCACCAATCAAGGTGCCGTGGTTGCGGCGCACGTAGTTGATGATGGCCTCGTCGAAACGATCGCCGCCCACGCGCACGGACTGCGAATAAACGATGCCATTCAAGGAGATGACAGCCACTTCCGACGTCCCGCCGCCGATATCGAGCACCATCGAGCCACGCGCCTCGTGCACCGGGATGCCGGCACCGATCGCTGCGGCCATGGGTTCTTCGATCAGGAAAACGTCGCGTGCACCGGCGCCTTCGGCTGATTCCTTGATCGCGCGGCGCTCCACCTGGGTGGAACCGCAAGGTACGCACACCAGCACACGGGGGCTGGGGCGCAGCAGGCGCGAGCGGTGCACCTGCTTGATGAAGTGCTGCAGCATGGCCTCGGTCATGGTGAAGTCGGCGATCACGCCGTCCTTCATCGGACGGACCGTGGCGATATTCCCGGGGGTGCGGCCCAGCATGCGCTTGGCGTCGGTACCCACCGCTGCCACCGTGCGCGGACCACCGGGACCGCGGTCCTGGCGAATGGCGACCACGGAGGGTTCGTTCAGGACGATACCCTGGCCGCGCACATAAATGAGCGTATTGGCCGTACCCAGGTCGATGGAAATATCGTTGGAAAAGATGCCGCGAAACTTCTTGAACATGAGACCTGGGGCTGCCGGGAGGAGAAAAAGTCAACGCGTCATGGTAGTGACGCCCCCCCTCCCACGCAAGGGCGCTTTCGTTAAGAAAGCCTTGTCGAACCGAAGGATGCGCGCGATTCCTGCCACGGCACGTCGCCGGCGCCCGGAACCGGAAGATCGTCACGGGACCTGTCTTTTAGTACCATCTGGACCCTTTGCGCCCCGGCACCGGGCCGGCGCGCCCGAATAACCCTCGGGGGTAGCAGCAACATGTCAGCCGTGATTTGTGGATCCCTGGCCTACGACACCATCATGGTGTTCCCCGACCAGTTCAAGAACCACATCCTGCCGGACAAGGTGCACATCTTGAATGTGTCCTTCCTTGTGCCGCAGATGCGCCGCGAATTCGGCGGCTGCGCGGGCAACATTGCCTACAACCTGAAGTTGCTCGGCGGCGACCCGCTGCCGATGGCTACCGTGGGACAGGATTTCGCACCCTATCGCGAGCATCTTGAAAAGTTCGGCATCCCGCTCGACGGCGTGCGCGAATTCTCTGACCAGTTCACCCCGCAGTGTTTCATCACCACGGACCTGGACAACAACCAGATCACCGCCTTCCATCCGGGTGCGATGTCCAGCGCCCACCACAACCATGTGGGTGACGTGAAGGATTGCGAGTTCGGCATCGTGGCACCGGATGGCCGCGAAGCCATGTTGCAGCATACGGCCGACTTCGCCGCACGCGGCGTACCCTTCATCTTCGATCCGGGCCAGGCCATGCCGTTGTTCAGCGGCGAGGAATTCCGGACCATGATCGAACAGTCGACCTACGTGATCGTCAACGATTACGAGTCGCAGCTACTACAGCAGCGTACGGGCTGGAGCGCTTCGGACATCGCTTCGCGCGTAAAGGCGTACATCATCACGCTAGGTCCGCGTGGGTCGCTGATTCATGCCAACGGCGAGGTGATCGAGATCCCGCCGGCGCGTGAACGCCAGGTGGTCGATCCCACCGGTTGCGGTGATGCTTATCGTGCGGGCCTGATCTTCGGCATCATGAAAGGCTGGGACTGGAAGACGATTGGCCGCATGGCATCGTTGATGGGTGCGTTGAAGGTGGAACACCCGGGCACGCAGAACCAGCACTTTACCTACGAGGAATTCGCTGGGGCGTTTGAGGAACAGTTCGGCTACAAGCTGGGCTAACCGCGGGGAGCTTACTTTCGACGTGAGGCGATGAAGTCTGCCATCGCCTCGCCCAGCACGGCATGGACGCGGCGTGTGGGATGCAACTTATCCCAGAAAAGATACGTATCGGCGTTGATGCACGCCTTCGCCACGGCGTGTCGCCCTGCGTAGACCAGAGGGCCCTTGCCATGGATATCAAGGCAACTGTCACGGATGTTGTCGATGCCGTAGTCCGACGGACGTTCCAGGGTTGCCGAAAAGTGCGAAAAGGCGTCGAAGACGTCGACGCGCGCGCGTCCGGAAAGTCGCGTCCGCAGCTGCTCGAGCCCGGCATTGAAGGCCAGCACCTGTTCGCGAACGGTAAGCTCGTGCGGTGTGCCGTGCACCTCAGGCGCCAGGGAAACGTCAGGCAGGTTCATCAGAACGATGTCCCGGGCTCCATCGTCCAGCAACATGCGCGCGGCCGATTCAACATGCGCGAGTACCTGATCGGCCTGCTTGCCATAGTTGATGAAGTCATTCCCGCCGATAAGCACGACGTACACGTTGCGGTCGTCATCCACGCTGCTGGCTGTAGTTCGTAACCGGCGCCATGTAGCCACCTGCTGGACGACGCCCGGAATAAGCACGTTGCCATCCGCGGCGGCGGCGCCGAAAGCGAAGTTCACAAGATCCAATCCGGTAAGTTTCGAGGCGACTTCCGGCCACACGTGCCCGTTGCTGAATCGGCCGCCTGACCAGCTCTTCGTGTGCGGAGCCAGGTGCAAGCTACGGTTCCACGCATTGATCGTGTCGCTGAGACTGTCACCGAAGACGATCATTCGGGTGATGCCTGGCGATGCCTTGCGGGCGTCGTTGGTCCAGATGCCGTAGTCGTATGAAAACATCGTGTCGGCCGCGGTGGCCGCCATGAAGGCGCCCTCCCCTTCCCCTTCCCTGCGAAGGGTGTCGCGACACTGTGCCGCCATGGTGTCCTGCGAGATATCGGTAAAGAAAAGGTTGGCCGACTTGAGCGATGGGTACGCCCAGTGACCCTTTATCGAGAAATAAGTGCCGGTGGGTGTGCGTGCCCATGTCCAGCGTGTCTCGGGGATGTTGGCGTGCGGGTTTATGCGGTAATGGCAGCGCACGTAGGTGCTTGCATCGTGGCCAAGCGCGAATGGACGCGCGAGGGAATCGGGAACGGTGGCCTGGGCAGGAAAGGCCGTGGAACCCATTGCAATAAGGACAAGGAACAAGATGGCGGCGTGGTTCATGGCGATATTCTCGACCCGGGGACTCGCACTGTGCTCGTCGGAGCAAAGCACGTCTGCCGGCTGTGGGGTCAAACTATCGTGGTCATTTCCGCCGTTTCAGTGTCGGATATGTTCTCGCCGGTACCGGTTGGTATTTGACAGACACGACGTCGTGCGCGGCATAGCCTTACAGATGTTCCCTTCGAAGTAGGTAGAGCATGCCCAAAGCGACGAACGCCTCTTCAGCATCGAACTTGAGCGCCAGATGTTTTCATCGGCCGTGGGAAGGTTCGCGAACGGCGAGCACGTCCGGGCAGCGCGCACTGCCTTGTGGGGAACTGAAGTTCCGTGACTGGATCGAAGAGGCATTGAATGTACCGCCGCCGCTGGCTCCGGGAACCACGAGCGTAGAACAGCGCATCGGTGGAGTGGTCCTGACACAAAAATCCAGGTCTCGGCATGCCGACCCGGCCGATGATAACTGGATCATACGTACCCGCTGCTTAGCAGGCAGTATCCACTGCCGAGGTAACGACAAGAACGATTTCATAAGATGGGCGCTGCTTGCCACCGCCGCCGTGAGTTCGACCTACTGGCGTCAGTTCAGGGATGACAAAGCGCTCTGCGTACTGGATACCGATGGAGGCGTTCTGTGCAGGGCCAGTGCGGCGACGGACGGTTGTATCGACATGACGGACACCGACGCCGTCATTCAGTTGACGGACGATGGACCACAGCCGCATGGCTCCATGGTGCTAACGAAAACTTCTGGCGCCCACGGCGCGGAAGCTTTCAGCCGTGCGGCAGTGCATGCGGCGCGGCGAGACCTGGCTGCGATCACGTACTACTCCACCGCGGAATACAGCGAAATCATCGCTCATCACGGTACAAAGCTTTGCACGGCGATGTCGGTGTGGATCAAGGATCATCGCGACGATCTGACCCAGATCATCGCAAAAATACTGGCACCCACCGAGCACACGACCCCGCGAAGAACCGGGGAAGGCGCACAGCCTCCCCGGCCTTGAAGCCGATCTTCAACATCATCGTACGCGGTTGAGCCGATCAAGTCTTATTGTGCAGTGCGTGCTTGAGATCGCGCATCTGGTCGTGCCCCTGGCGTACCGAAGCATAGGCTTCATTGATGACGGTAAGCGTGGACGGCGAAACCTCTTTGTCCTTCAACGCACTCTCAAACTTCGCCTTGATGTGATCTTCGCCGCGCTCCACTTCATCCACCACGGCGGTATCGCCCGAGCTCAGGCTCTTGCGAAGATTCACGAACAGGCGGTGAGCCGAAGCCAGCACGGTGCCGTCGTCATCGGGTTTGCCGCCCAGGGTGCGAACCTGGCGCTGGAGTACCCCGGCCACCTGACGGCGTTCACCTGCGCGGCTTTGGAACAGCGAAGTGAAGCGGGTGCTCTGGGTGTCCTTGGCAGCTTCTGCATAGCCTTCGGCACTGTCGATCGTGGATTCGATAAGGCCATTAAGGACTTTCACGTCATGGTCGTTCGTGCTCATCGTCTTGTTCCTTGGTTCTGGCGTGGAAACCGCCGTGGCGGCAAGTGACGACGAGACTAGGCAAGCGCGGTAGCGAACGGTGTGAAGGCTGCGCGTGTGCGGCGTTGACTATCCCCACCCGCTGTTCAGGTATCAGGAATGGGTAGCCGTTTCCTGGGCGCGGAAATCAGCTGACCGACGGCCGACCAATCGCAAGGCCATGCCATCGGGCAGGCATTTGAACAGTATCTTGACAAGGCGATTGGCCCGACCGTTGACGTAGACGGCATCCCCATGGCCCACCGCCGCCAGTGACTGCCGGACGACGGTATCGGCATCCATCCACAACCAGCGCGGCAGCCTGGATACCAGTGACCGGGTACCGGTAACGTCGTGGAACTCGCTGTAGGTAAGGCCCGGGCACACCGCCGTAACGTGTACGCCGGCGGGCAGGTTCTCCAGTGACAGCGACTGCGAGAATTTGATCAGATACGACTTGGCCGCGGCGTAAAGGGATTGTCCGGCGGTTCCCGGCATAAGCCCAGCCAACGAGGCGACGTTGATGATGTAACCGTAGCCGCGCGCGCGCATCGCCGGCAGCAGGCGATGCGCCAGTTCGGTGGGCGCGGTTATCATCACTTGCAGGAATTGTGCATGCGTTTGCCAGGTCACCGCGTCGAAATGACCGGGTACGCCATAGCCTGCGTTGTTCACCAGCATGTCGATGCACAGGTCTCGGCGGGCCAACTCCGCAACCAGCTGCACCGGCGCTCCGGGATCGGCAAGATTCAGCGCGATAACCTGGACATCCACATGATGGCGAAGTCGTAGTTCCTCGGCCAGTGCCTGGAGTCGGTCAGCGCGCCGCGCAGTCAGTACCAAGCGATAGCCGCACGACGCCAACTGGCGCGCGAAAGCCTCACCGATGCCCGCCGAGGCTCCTGTGACCAGTGCGCGACGTGGGTTTGCGTCGTCCATGCGCTCCTCGCTTGTTACAACCGTCGCCTTGATAGCACGCGGAGCGCCGGGTAGCTAGAGCTCGTACATGCTGTCTAGCGGGGGTATGCCGCTCTCCTCTTCGTCCGCGCCCATGATACCGGCCCATATCTTGTCTCGCAGGATGCGCCGGACGGTGTCACCGACGAAATCCACCGGCTCCGGGTCCGGCTCTACGTCGTCAGCCAGGGTCTCGGCGAGTCGTTGGCTTGGCGGGATCGAGGTGTCGTGCTTCTGATGGCTCAACAAGCCGGGGATTGCAGTGAGGATTTGCATCGGTTTTTCCGGTTCATGGGGAAGGAAGCCTTGGTCCGACGACGGCATCGGCGTAGCCGGAGGCAATGGCGGCCAAGCCATCGTGAAGTACTTGCGTATCAGGCGCAGGTTGCTTGATGCCGGCATCGAACACGACATGTTCAGGGTCGTACTCAAGGACAAGTTCGCCCCGTTCCACCCGCAGGCACGGCACATCGGCCTGCTCGACGACCACCGTGTCGTCGAGGAGGATGCGCAGCGTGTGGAAAAGCTCGCCGTCCGTGCGGGGAACCTGCACCCGCGATGTTGTGCCACCTTCATCCACCACGACCTGGCAGGCTCGCTCGACCCAGGCAGTCGTGAACCCCGCTTCGGCGCAATGATCACGCAGGCATTGACGCGCCTGCACCATAACGCCTTCAAGCAGGCGGGACCGAAGTTGTCCGACGTCCTGGATGATGCCAAGGAGTACCTGCGCCGCCTGTGTGCGAGCCTCGCGATAGGCGTCTTCGGCGGCACGACGACGCAGTGCTTCGGCTTCGACCTGGGCCTCGGCGACGATGCTTGCAGCGCGACGACGGGCATAGGCGTCCAGGCGCGAGGCGGTATCGGTGCGGCGCATCGTGCTGGCGGGGATTCTTACCCCATCGACGCAACAATCCAGGGCATTAGAGGGGATGGCGCGAAGCATGGCTTAGGGCACTCCAGAAGCAAGGCAGGTCGAACGGGGCATGGTCGAGCTCGGCCATGGGCAGGTCGGCGAACTGCAGACTGATCCGGCTGGAGAGCCACGCAGGCAGCGAGGGTGCCAGCGCCGCCAGGGTTGCGCCACCCAAGCCGACGAGTGCCTCCTGGCTGCTGATGCCTTCGGGAGGCTCCTTGCCCGACACGGTGAAACCTATCCGCATGAAGGCGTGGATCGACGGCGGCAGGCCGGCAAAGAAGCGCGATGCCTGTAGGGACCGCGCGTGGCGAGCCGCAGCCATGTATGCCGCAGCTGAACGCAGGTTGGCCCAACCACGAATGATGCGGGCCACGCCTTCGCTAAGTGGGGCCCTGCCGTCATACGATGGCAGTCGATACTCCGCGTGCAGGTAATCGTTCAGGGCCGATCGCTGCCGTGGTGACCAGGCGCGGCGATCGTCGTCGTTCCAGCAGGCGAAATACCCCGCTGGATCGAAGAGGATGTTCATGACTGCCGGCGACAGGCCACGCATCAGCGATTCTCCCGTGGCCGCCATCGGGAGGCCATCAGTGTGCGCCAGCGCCCTGCGCGTCCGCGTGCAAGTGCAAAGGCGATGACGGCCCCGGCTGCCGTCAACGCCGCGGCACCCGCAAGCCAGGCCGTGACAGCGTCGGCATCGCGACGTGCAGGGGTGACGGCCACCACGCGTTCGGGAGGCGCGCGCGTGACCAGCACCGATACATTGTCGTACTCCACGCGTGCGAAGCTGTTCTTCAGGAAACGCTTGACTGCCTGTACCAGGATGTCTGCGTCGCCGCCGCCGCGATGCACGAGCAAGGCTGCCACGTGCATCGGCACGTCTTCGTCGCGACGTGAAGCCACCCGGCGCGTGTCGTAGCTCACATGCACGCGGGCTTCGGCTACCCCTTCAAAACGAGCCAGTGATTGCTCGAGGCGCTGTTCGATGGCGGAATAAAGCCTCGCACGCTCGCCTTCAGGCGTGCTGACCATGGCGTCGGCCGGAAACGCCGAAGCGATCTCCACTCGTGGCGCACTGGGCAGGTTTTCACGCTGGACGACCTCCACAGCGTCGCCCATATCCGCGGATGGCACGTCGACCACAAAACCGGCCTTCCCCGCCGACCGCTTGCTGGCGTCGATGTTCTGAGCTAGCAACACGGCAACAACTTCGTTGGCCTGACGTTCGGTCAATCCTTGCAACAGGGGTTTGTCGCAGGCAGCAAGGAGCCCGCAAGCCAGCAAGATGACGCCGGTTTTCAGGTAGGTACTCATTACGATTTCAGCAGGGTTTCGATGGTTTCGGTGGCTTTCTTCATACCCTGCGAGAAAACCTGTGTCTGAATGGCATGATGGGCCATATCCAGCTGAAGGCCCAGCACGGCTTCGGGCCTGCTGGCCGTGTGCGGGTCGTGCACGCGGCGCAGGATGTCTTTCTTCTGCCAATCGGATTCCACATGCAGCTGGGCGTAGGCCATGCGCAGGTGATCTTCCATGGAGGTGATGGGGCCGACCGGTTGCAGCATCGTGGCGATCGACCCGAGAGCGGAGACGTCCATGGTGGTCGTCAGCCCACGTTGCGAACGTTGTTGGACAAGGTGTCCTTCAACGACTTGACTGAGTTGGACTGCAGCATGCGATACAGGTTGTACTGCGAGAGTTTTTCCTGGTAGTCGGCCAGGTAGGTGGCATTGGAAGGATCGTTGTCGAGCTTGTCCAGGGCGTCAGTGAGTGCGCCCTTGAGGTTCGACACACCACTATCAAACTGTCTGGAATGTTCGGTGAGCCAACCGTTCCACGGACCATCGGTTTCAGGGCCGCCATCCCAGCTTCGACCAGCCCGGGCCATCGCATCGGAGGGGAAAAAAGCAGTAGCCATTGGTTAACTTCCTTTCTGGGGAGTGGAGAAAACCCAGCTGCCACGGCCGAGGGCCACCAGCTGGTCGTTGTCGTACTGGAATGAACGCCCCTTGAGAAGGTCGTCCCACATGCGGATACGGAAGGTGATTCGGCGTGTGCCCCATTCCTTGCCGAACTCCTCGGCAGCGAGGGACATGGCGCGAAGACCTCGGTCGTCGAGATAGGCGGCGTTGACCAGGGCCATACCGGCCGTGGTCCGCTCACCACGCACCTCGATCGAGGCCTGGGCTAGCTGCGCTGTTGCGCGTCGATAGAGGTCGGCATCACCGATGGACTCGATGCGCGCGTCGGAGGCGTAGGGCGCTGCGTCCATGACTTGGCTGCGAACAGCAGCGGCGACACCCGGCAACACGCCAGTGTCGCTGGAAAGCATGACCGAGGGCGATGACGGTGAATCCAGGCGGACAATCACAAGATCCAGCTTCCTACGTACCAGGGTGGACTCGATACGTTCTCTTTCCTGCTGGCGCGAAAGCACCACGACCTCACCCCAGCCTGCGCGTCGGGTGGCGCGACGCGCCCATGCGATGTCGTCCGCGTCGCCCATGACGTAAAACTTTCCGTCGCGACCCGCAACGACTGTGTAACGATCACCAGCATTGGCCAGTACTTGCTCGATCGAGCGCACCTGGGACCGAGTGACCAGATAGCGGGCGCCCAGAGCGAGACATACCAACGCCGCCGTAGCGGCCACACCGAGCAGCGAACGACGATGCCAGCGCTGGAAACGGCTGCGATCCCGCACTGCCAAGGAGGCCGGTGGTGGTGCAAAACCGAGTACCTGTGTAGACCAGGGCTCATTCGCGCGCCGGAGCGCCAGATGAATACCCGCGACGGTGTGGACTTGCTGGGTGGCGATATCGCGGAAGGACATATCCGCTGCACCATCGAGGATTTCACCCACCTGCGACACCGAAGGCTCATCAGCCGGGATGCGAATGATGAAGCTACTTTCAAGCGCGTCGTCAGGAATGAAGTAGGTATTTTCCGCGCGTCCCAGAAGTTCAGCCGCGCTGCCGTCAAGCAACTGCCGCCGGGGACCGATACGGAACAGCCAGTCGCCTGCTTCCAGCGTGTATTCGATGCCCTGCAGCGTGCCGCTGAGAAGCTTGAGGATGTATGGCGTGGTAGTCATGGCGATCAGGGGGCCGGCGTGGAGGTAGCGGTTCGATAACGAGTGAGTACAGCACCCACGTAGGCAACCGTATCGGGAAAGGGGGGCACGCCCTGATGGCGTCGCACGGCACCTTCACCAGCGTGGTACGCCGCGACGGACTTGCGTACATCACCGTGGAAACGCTGGAGCAACCCGGCAAGATGAAGTGTGCCAACCCTGAGGTTCTCCTCCGGATCGAGCAGGTCGCCTGGCCGGTACGGCCGTGCGGTTGCAGGCATCAATTGCATCAGGCCTTTGGCGCCCTTGGGCGAAAGAGCGCGCGCGTTGTAAGACGACTCGACGGCGACCACCGCATGCACCAGGCGAGCGTCGATCCGGGCACGAGCCGCTGCCTGGGCAATGTGCCGTTGAAAGCGACTGGGCGTACGTACCGGCGCTGAAGAGGCCCCGAAGCTATCGTGAGAGGCGACCAGAAACGGAGGCCAACCGGGATATCTCTGGTTCCGGGACACCTCCAGTTCGCCTAACGGACTGATGCGTGCAAACAACAGGAGCGCATCGGCGGCTGCAGACGCCGGCAGCATCGCCATGCCCAGGCCAACCACCAGTACCGGCCATATCATGAGAGTGCCCTGCTGGCCTGCAGCAGGCTGTCGACAAGGTCGTTGACCGTCCGCAAACGGGCAGCCGCCGAAGGCTCCAGCAGAACACCCGTCTCATCATGAATCACATCGAGTACGTGATACAGCGTGAGCGAATCTATATCGAGCTGCGACTGAAGAAGGCTATGTCCTTCCACTATTGAAGCTTCGACGTGCTGGACCGAAGCAATCGCCTTACCAACCATCAAACACATCGAGGCTCGTGCCTGGACCTGCAAATGTTCCTTCACAGCCATCTCCGATCTACCGCAGGCGCTCTGCCTGGTAACAATGAGAATGGTAGCGAGTGAGCAGCGGGCGATCCATCAGAGGCGTCTTAATTGCACGGAAACATTTAGTCAGTTATCTGCTTTACCTTTAGCCCACTCGTTTTGATATAACCACGCTCCTCTCACAGCATCCCGATAGCCCGATTCATCAGCGTCCTTACCTGTCTTGAGCAGCTCATCAAGGGAAGCCGAGGGGCCGGTGGCGCTAGTGGTCATCTTGACGACATGCTGAGTGTCTCGTGCTCGACCTTCCTCATCCACCTTTCCCACGGGATCCAAAGAGTAACCACGAGAACCGAGGACGCGCCCCTGGAAGCTGATGGACTGCGATGGCTGACTGGCGGATGAGCGAGTCGGAGTCGACGGAGTGAACAGCGGGGGTAGGGGTATTTCGACGTGTGCCGTAGAACCCCGTGAATAATCGGGCGTTGGAGTTCGATCCGAACTTCTATTGGCCGTGTCGTCGTTCATTCGAAATTCAAGGGTAGAAGGGCGTTGGACTATTTCCTCACCACCCGCGGACTGATCGGACTCTGAGCGAATATTTGTAAGCTCTGACGAGACAGACGCGATCCCTGCCCTGTCCTTAAAGGTCTCCCACTCGATAACCACCTCACCCAACTGGCGAGTAAGTTCTTTGTCTTCATCCTTCGCGCCCAACTCGTCGGACAAGCTATCGACACCCATCGATATATACCTGCGCGATGGCACCGCATCAACCTCGACTCCACGTTCTGCTTGCTCGTCACGAGATTGAGTGTCGGAGATCTTCGGATCACGAGTCTGGGATGCGGCGACCGATTGAACTTTGTCGGCAAGGTGCCTAATGAGTGGCTCTAGTAATGCGAAAATCTTTTCAAAGACATCATTCATTCGCCCAAAATCGTTAGTGACAGTGACGGCACCGGTATGGGCGTAGTTACCGCCCGCGGGCATCCCGGAGGGCCAGGCGGAAGGGGTTTCGGCGCCGGGCGACACGGGCGAAGTGTTTTGCTGCGCCGGATGCCTCTTCAAGAGCTGGGGGATAGTGAAAAAAGCTTCCATCGCCCTCCGAAGACCCACGCTGTTGGTGAGATACATGTCGACCATCTGCAACCATTGATCGACTTGTCGCTCATTTAACTCACCCACCACATCATTGATGCCATCGAGATTTCCACCGTTCGTCCCGGCGACTGACGTGATGACTTCTTGATAGAGCTCCGAACGAGTGAGTTCGGCGAACCCTTCTTGCGGCCCTAGCTCAAGGAACGCCTGGCGAGCCAGCTTATCTACTTGGTTGACACGGGTCGTCTGCTTCTGGATGGACAAAGTGCCGCGATCCATGAGATCGGACAGATCTGTCACCCTGTCGACAAGTTCAACGTACGCACGGGAGGCATTGTCGGATAAACCTTTATCGCCTTCTACGCCCTTCATCGCCTCCAGAACGAGAGCCCATGGCCCTAACTTCTCCTGAAAGCATTGATCGTCCTTAAGCTTCACCAAGCCCGGGTACTTCTCAAACATTTCGGCAGCAGCTCTCGACGCGGCCCGGTCGAAGGCATCAATACCACTTGGCGTGAGCCCGACATTCGGCGGGGGTCGAGAGATCAAAGCGTCGCGTGGGGTGATTGAGGCGATCACATTGGATATGACATTCGGACGTGGGTGCATGAGAACATCTTTGGCTCGCAACATGCCGATGATCGATTGCATTTGCACATTCTGTTGCACACTTGGCGGCATATCTCGACTTCCTTAAAGAGCGAATGGCGGCGGCGGCGGAGCCACGTAGTGATTAGCCCCGTACGCTGAATTAGACGCAGCGATGTGGGAGCAGTTAGCTTGCCAGAGTAAATTGGCGTCCATCTGACGCGCATGTCTATCTCTCTGTAAATCCCAAAAACTAGGCTCACGTTCCAATTCCGCAGAACTTAATCCATGCCTGGAATCGGGGCTCCGGCGCGCCCCGGCGGATGCGCATGGTTGGGACGATTTTGCGGGGAATTGCGTAGCCTTCATCGCGGCAATGTATATCCTTGTATCCATTAGACGCTGATCGTGCATAGCGCGGTACCTCAACGAGCCGCTGCTTACATGCGGCGCATTTCTCACGAATTTTGGAGTTTTCGGGGCCGGCCTAGACGCGGTCTTAGCCTGGTTGTCGTCATCTGATCGACAACTGAAACAGCTGGACATTAAACTAATCAGACCCATAAGCTCGCATGCTCCTTGTCTCGATCAAATGAGGTCCCTTCCATCATCGTCATGGCCCGCGGCTTCTTCTTGTCAAACGCGGCGAGCATCAAGTCGGCAAAAAACCTTCCATCATCTTCATCATCGATTCAATCAACGAGCTAAGAAGCTTGATGAGGTTGTCGTAGGTGGAGTTGGCGCGCGAGAATGCTTCCGCTGTTGCCTGCGCAGCCGTGTTGAGGCTGGCGACGGCAGATTCACGCTTATTGGTCCAGGTGTTGAACAAGATATTGTAGATTTTTCCAGTTTTCGGCATCTGCGCTAGCAGATCGCTTGCCTGCCTGGTGTCGATCTGGACTTCCCACTTGTCACCCACCTGCACTACTTTAAACGCTGGCGCGAGGGATTCGCCGAGTTTGTCGGCCTCGGCCTTCGAGCTGAACGACCCAATAGACCAGGCTTTATCAATAATTCCCTGGAGTAGGATATCGGCGCCGTTGCGGTTGAAATTCACGCCATTTTCGTCGCCATTGACGCCATCAGACTTGATCTCATTCAAAGCTTCTCGGATTTCATCGAAGTACTTGGTGAATTCTGTGATGGCCTCTTGGTAGTACGCCAGGTAGCCCGAATCCAGATCGCTGAGCATGTCTTTGATCTTGTCGAAGAGCTCCTGCTCGGTAGGCGTGAATGCGGGCTCGTCGTCTTGAGCCTCGAGCATTTCATCCATCGCTTTTTTGGATCGAAGCAGATTCTTGGCGGCTTCGTCTACGTCGCTCTCGACACGGTCTATGTCCACCAAAGAAACATCCTTCGTGGCCGCGGAACGGCTCAGCTTATCCGTAGCACCCCGTAGCAGTTCGCGCGAATGGCGAAGTCGATCGAGGTGCCTGAAGATGTCCTCCTGGGCGGCGAACTCCCCGAGAGACTCGCTCTCGGGTTCCAGCATAGTGACCATCGCCGGCATTACGGGATGAACTGGATTGACGTGACTGACGTGCATATTCATGGCGTTGTTACTCCGTCAGATTCAGGCCGCACGGGCGATAACGATCGTGCTGTTTCGCTCGAATTCCTGGCGTGCAATCGCCTGCAAGATCTGCAGCATCTTGGCGCTCACCTCGGCGTGGGCTGCGGCCGAGTCACGCTCAGTATCGGCGGTACCCTGAGCGACGTCTGCGTCGGACTTGGCCAAGGTGCTGGCTTGCTGGTTCATGGAGGCGGCGTAGAACCCGCTTTGCACGGCGATCTGGGATGCCGCGGCGGCACCTTGCATGAGAGGCTGGCCATATGCAATCTTGTCCTGTGCATAGGACGAGTCAAGAAGATGTTTGGTATGTGCAGCTGAAGCACTAGTCGCATCCTTGGCGGGCCGCTCGACCAGCTCCTTAGCCCCGGATTTCTGCTCGGCCTTCATGCTCTCATAGGCCGCACTATTTCCATTGTTGGCCAGCCTGTTGATTTCAACCTCTTCGTTCGCAGCAAGCTTGTTAGCTTTCGAGGTGGCTTCATTGGAAGAGGCTGTGTGCCTATTGGAGACCTTCAGATTGTCGTTGATCGACGTACGCGTATCTTTGTTGCCGCCGAGAATCTTCATCGTCCCGGCCCCCGCCAGCCCAGCAGTGAGCGCCAACCCCGCCGCCGCACCCGCGACGTTAGCTTTCGCCGCGCTCACCAGCTGATCAGCACTGATCTTGGTGCTGGCCACGTTAAGCCGCAGCTGTGCCGCTTGGTCTTCCTTGGCCGAGTCGCGCAACAGGTCGGCCAGGATAAGGAGGGCGATCAGTGCTTTCAGGCGATCCATGGACGGTGAGGTCGCGGGCGCGTCGCCCTCATTGCCGACACCGGGAACGGTATCTTCGTCGCGCTTGTTGGCGCCTTCGGCAGGTGCCAGCGTAGTGCGTAACCCATTCGTGGCGGTTACGGACTGCGCGAGCATCGGGTCGATCTGGTCCAGCATATCCAGGGGATCGAGCGCCGGGTTTTCCATCAGCATACGGGCAGCCGTAGTGGCGGCGTCGTTCATCATTGGGTTGATGTGAGCAACGTGCTGCGAACCTTCAATGACGGAGGCGATGACGCGCGCGAGTTCCTGGGGCACTTGCGCTGCGGAGGATGGCGTCGTCAAGATGATGTCTGCGCCGTGAGGGGCAATGTCAGTCGCGCGTTCGGAGGCCAGTTCGCTCACAGCCATATCGCTGGCCGTCACTTTCGCGGCTGAGTTTTCTGATGCGGCTCTGCTGCTGGCTTCGTGAAAACGGGGAGATGCGTTGCTTATGGTGATCGTGGTCATGGGGTGTCCTGTCGAAGCAAAAGGGGGGCATTCAGGCGCGCATCTGCTGAGCGATGAACACGCCCGCGCTGTGATGCTGGGCGAAGAGGCGGCTGATCATCTGGCGAACGTTCTCCACCGTGGCGTTACTGGCCACGAAAGTATCCACCGCTTGCTGCATGAGATCGCGCAGGATGCGGCTATTGGCGAAGGACATCATCATCTGACCTTCGATCTCCGCCGCTTTGCGTTGCATGTCGGCCACGGCGACGCCACCCGCTCCCTGGGCAGTCTGATTCGCCGCCATCCCTACTGTGGCTGCGTCCGACACATAGGTCATGCGGATCGCAGCTTTTTCGTGCGTGTCTGCAAAGGCCTTGCTCATCGCCGCGGGAATCCGTGAGAACGATTGGGACGCCGACTTTGCCGCAGACTTCACGGCCGCAGGTACCAGGGCGCCCATGTTCTTGGCGACGTTCTTGATAATTTCGTTGCCGAATTTTTCCATGAACTTGCTGGCGCCGGACTTGGCGACAACAGCGACAGCAATGATGATCGCCACGGCGGCGATGGCTCCGAGGATGGTGGCGGCCAGATTCAGTGCTTGCTTGTCGATATCCACGCCGATGAGGTCGGCAACGCCCTCGACGACCGACACGAATACATCGGTCAGGAACTTCATCATCGGCATCAGCACGTTTTCGATCAGCGGAGAAAGCGCCGCACCCAGCACAGAGAACCCGGTGACTTCCTCTGCAATAGCCAGGGCCAGGCCGATAGCGGCCAGGGCTAGGCTGGCGCCGCCGGTGAACGGTGCCGCCACCACGGATACGACAGTGACTACCCAGCCGACGATTTTGCCCCAGCAGCCCATTTTTTCCTGAAGATCTTTGGCTTTCTTCACCTCCGCTTCGTATTCGCGGGCGCGCTTCTGATTGGCCTCCTCAGCGGCCTTCAACTGCATCTGGATGGTTTCGGATTGACGGGTCAGGTCTTCCTGGCTTAGCTGGGCAAGGAGATCATTGAGCTTGGCCAGGGCTTCCGTTTTGCGTGAAATCGTGGATTGGGTACGGCCGATGTGGTCTTCGCTGCCAGCAACACCGGGACGGGCCTGTAACTGCAATTGCTGGACGTCTTCCTGGATACCGTTCAGGTGATCGATGGCGTCGGCGGCGTTGGCCAGCGCTTCCATCGCATTCACCTGGAGGGCGGAGGCATGACCTTCCGCGGCCTTGAGGTTAGCGGTGAGTGCATCGTGTTCGGGGGAGCCCGGCGTCGCGGCGGCAAGCTCCTGGCGCAGCCGCTGGACTTCCTTGCGGGCCATACGCGCCTCGGCTTCAGCGGCCTCGGCCATGCCAGCGGCTTCCGTCCCCGCCTGTGCCGCTGCGTCCTGGGCGGCCAGTGCCGCCTCCAGGTCTGCACCCAGCTGTGCAAGCTGGCTGCCTTGGCTTTGGATCCGCATCAGGTGGTTCTTGAGCTTGTTCATGAGCGAAGAAAGGCTCACATCGTTCAGCACGGCCTGCAGTTCGGCCAGCAGCTTGAGAAGCGCCGCCTTGGCTGAGAGGCCTTTTTCCGCTTCCGCCTGAATCGTGTTGGCTGACGGTTCGCGCAATGCAACGCCTTCGACACCATGCTGACTGCGCGATGGCCCGAGTGCGGCGTCGGCGCGGGTTGCCAGTAGCGCTTCGGTCGCCTTATGGATGCTGCCGAGCAAGGCGTCGGGTGCCTTGCCGAACGCACGGGCGGCTTCGGCAATCGCTGGATTCGCCGTGATGGCGGCGGTCGAGCTTGAGATCATGCGGATGCTCCATGGGGTGGTTCACCATTTCCTTCCACGGAAATGGCTTCGAGATAAATCTGGGCTTTGGCGATCAGGCGGTCGTCTGTGGAGTTCTCAACCACGCGCTCGAAGCACGAGCGCGCCGTGTCGAGGGTTCCCAGCTTCAGATGACATTGACCCGCCTGGAGCAAAGGTCGCAGGTCAAAACGGGACAAGGCGTAGGCGAGCGCGTAGGCATCGATGGCCTGCTGATAGCGCTTTCGCATCTGCAGCACGGCGCCGAGGCCGAGCGCGTATTCAGCATTGTAGAAGTCGTAAAGGCACAGGAAACGGAAGAAGGTTTCTGCTTCGTCCAGCTTGCCTTCCTGGTAAAACTTGTAGGCGTACGCGTACACACCTTCCATCGCGTCGTCACTTATGCCATGGATTTCCTTCAGCGAGGCGCCGTCGAAGATCGCCTGCACGAGGGACTGTGCGAGATCTTCTCCGGACGGCTCGGTGCCCGTGCTGTCCTCCACGGCTTCTGCCGATGCATTCATGCTGCCTCCATCGCGTTGCGGACAATACCGATATGTATTGTTCGCCTGTCGATCCGGGGCAGCTATAAGAATTCGGCTTTATCTTCAGAGCTTTCGAGCCCCTCCGCGTGATCCGAATCGGCTTCGCGCCGGGCGGCTTCCACTTCGCGAAGCCACTGCAACAGTCGCAGCACGGCTTCGAGGTCGCGATGATCGACGAACTGGTAGCGCCGGCATCTGGCGAATACCCTGCGCGCCAGCGCAACGTCCCTGACCACAGGAATACCGCGCTCACGCGCAAAAGCGAGTGCGGCGCGTGCCCTGGGACCTTGCTCGCGCACGGTAACGAACGCCATCGAGTGACTGCCCTCCGGCTGCAACAGACCGATGGCGATATGCGTGGGATTGCTGAGCATCAGCGTGGAGCCGCCGACATCGGCTCTGGTCTGCATGTCCAGAAGTTCCAGCGCGATCTCCTTGCGCCGCTGCTTGATCTCAGGCTTGCCTTCGTTGTCCTCGTGCTCTTTCTTGACCTCGAATTTTTCCATCTTGAGGCTGCGGATATGCAGGATGTACTCCGCGACGGCGGCCAGCGCCACGATGGGCAGGCATACCAGCAAGATCGTGACCAATGCCTTGCCCAAGGTTGCCGCCCACAGCGCGCCTGTGGCCGTGGCTGGCGCGTCAGCTTGCGCCACGATGCCAGGAAGCATCGCGCGCCAACTTACCCAGATAGTGATGACCAGGGCGAGGGTGTAGGCCATGGCGCGCAGGAGTTCTTTGACGGTCTTGATCGAGAAGAGGTTCTTGAATCCCTGCACCGGATCCAGGCGCTTCAGATCGATACCCAAGGCTCCAGTGGCCAGCCTCGCGCGACTCATGAACAACGACACTGCCGCCGTGGCAACGCAGCATAGGGCGATCAAGGGGCCGGCGGCTTTTAGCCACGCCAGAAGCAAGGCACCGGCGAAGGTGCGCAGCGGCATCGTGAAGCCACCGGCGACAACCTGACGGAACACGGTAAGAACGGGCGCGAAGGGCTGGGTATTGGCCAGGACCGTGCAGCCTGTGGCCAGTACGGCTATCACGACGAGATCGCGACTATTAAAGCTCTTGCCTTTCTTTCCTTCGTCCTCGAGGCGTCGCTGGGTAGGCTTCTCCGATTTCACGGCGCACCGTCGCGTAGCAACCGCGTGGCATCGACCTCATCGAACGACCACGGAAGGTGACGCTGGGCCATGGGCCCAAAGAGGAATGCCAGAGCCAGGAAAGCCACGAACGACTTCACGGCAAGCGACACCGAGAAAGCGTTCATCTGCTGCGCAAAGCGTGACAGGACACCCAGGAATACTTCCATGATGAACATCAGCAGCATCGCCGGGGCCGCCATGCGCAGTGCAGCGGCCAGCAACTGCCCGATGATGGCTGTGCTTTGTGTTAGCGGAGGCAATTCGAAGCGGCCGACCGGCAACAGCTGGTAACTGGCCACCAAGGCTTCCAGCACGGCCGTGGCACCCCCCCATGCAAGGAATAGCACCGCCGCGAACATATGCAGCAAGCTTGAAGTTTCTGACGATTCAATGCCGTTGAATGGATCGATCGAGCTGCTGATGGTGGCTCCGCGCTGATTGTCCAGCATCGCGCCCACCGCGTGCATTACGTGGAAGGGCAACGAGACGACCAGCCCCAGGGCCAGGCCTACCATACCCTCAAGGGCCGCACGCCAGCCGAAGGTGAAGATGTCATCGGCGATGGGAGGAGTTGCACCCAGGCGTGGCCAGATACCGGCAATGCAGACGAATGCCACCGCCACGCGCAGCATCCGCATCGGCATGGTGCCAGCATCCAGGGAAGGTACCCAGGCCATGAAGGGAATGGCACGCGCCATGCCCAACGCCATGGTGTGTACGCTTTCAGTCGCCTCGTGCGTGAGGCCCCATAGCCCGGCCACGGCATCGCTCATGCATGCGGCTCGAGGGCGCGAGTGAAGGCAAACCTTGCGAACGACATCAGCTCGCTGCCGAACCAGCCTGACAATGCCGCAAGGCAGGCGCAAACGGCGATCAGTTTGACGCCGAATGGCAGGGTCTGCTCCTGTAGTTGGGTCACCGTCTGCACGAGGCCCACCACCAGGCCCACCAGCGTGGCAACAGCCACCGGCACGCTTGAGAGCAGCAGGATGACCCAAAGCGCCTTGTTGCCGGCATTGACTAGTTCGTCCATAGCGCTAACCCGGCATGTCCAGGTATTGCCTGATCAAGCCTTCGGAAAGAAGGGTCCACCCGTCGATCGCAACGAAGAGGATCAGTTTGATCGGCGCGGAAATGGTGACGGGACTCATCATCATCATGCCCAGTGCCAGCAGGATGCTGGAAATGACCAGATCGACCACCACGAACGGGAGATAGAGATAGAAACCAATACGGAAGGCATCTTTGAGCTCACTCAGGGCGTAGGCAGGCAACAGCGCCAGCAGCGACCGTTCGCTGGCTGGACGCAGTTCGCCTATGGGCTCATCAGCGCTATTGGGCTGCTGGGCCCGCTCGAAGAACCTGGCCAGTTCCGGATCGGTGTAGCGCGCAAGATATGACTTGTAGCCGCCAAGCCCGTTGTCGATGAAGTCGGTTACGGCATCGACACTGTCGAGCTTGCCGCCGGTGTCCTTCCAGGACTCCCACGCGTGTGTGGCCACCGGTTGCATGACGAAACTGGCGAGCATCAGTGCTATACCGTTGATGACCATGTTCGACGGCACCTGCTGAAGGCCAAGGCCGTTTCTTACCAGTACAAACACGACGGAGAACTTCAGGTAACAGGTACCCACCGCGATGATGAAGGGTGCCAGCGACGCAAGCGCCAGCAGCACCACAAGTGGGATGTCGTTCGGCATGGCGCTAAGGTGCGGCCATCTGGCTGATCTGTATGGCCAGGCCGTCGCCGGCCTGAACCAGTTCGCCTGTTGCCAGGAGCTGTCCGTGGATTCGCAACTGCACCGATGTCCATGCGGCGGAATCCAGTGGGATAACCGAACCTGAAGCCCAACCGGCCAGTTCATCCAGGCTGCAGGAGCGTTGCGCCAACACGACATCGACCCTCAGGGGAACACGATTGAGGTCAACGCTGGTGTCGGTGACGGTGGTGTCGCCATCGAGATAGTCAGCTTCGACAGCACGATTGATGAATTCGTCCACGATGAGGCCCTCCTGGCCCAGGCTGAAAGTAAAAAGGGTGTGCAGCCCCGTAGTGGCAAGGCTTCGCTGCGTTTGCAGAAGCAGCACGTCACCGACGCCAAGGCGCGATATCACCGGGGGTTTAAGCCGCGTATGACCCAAGTGGAACTCAATGGCAACGCTGCCACGCCATGAAATCAGCTGGCCGCCCGTCGCTATAGGCCATTGCCATCTGCCATGGATCAGGGCATCCCCTTCCGATGAGGGAATGACGGGCAGGTGCTCGGCGACATCCGGCCGAAACACGCCAGCCCAACGTGCTTCGGGTGCGGGCATACCGCGGGGCATCGACAATCGCAGCGGATCAGGAATATCCGCAACCAGTCGTTCTGCCATGTCCGTGGTGACGCTTCCCCAGCCGATGTGCGCCAGGGGAGGCATTCGCGCCTGCGCCCAAGCCTGGGCATCGATCAGACAGGTTGCTTGGTCCTGGCCATGCGCGCTAAAGCGCAGGTAGGTGCGGCCGATGGTCGTGGTCTGCCAGTCGGGCACATGTCCCGCCCGTCGCCAGCGTGTGGTGACCTCGGCGATGCGGGCAGCGTCTTTGTCAGCAGCACGAAGACACGCAAAGCGACGGCCCGGCATGCTCATTCGGGATCGTCCTGTGCCTGTTCTCGCTGCTGGCGGTGGTCGTCCCGCGCATCGCGACCCATCGTCCATTGAGGACTGCCTGGCGTTTCGAGCAATTGTTGACGAACCTCCGGCGTGGATGGGGTGAGCATGGCGGGGCCGTTCAAGCCACGATTGAAATGCGCGGTAACGGTATGGTCGCCACTCCCCCAATGGAAAGGCACGATGAGCGTGGGAGTTTCAGAATTCGAAGCGGTACGTGCCGCTGGCATCGCTGCACCCATGGCCTGTCGATGCGGGGACGGTGGCGTATCCATCGGCATTCGTACCTCCGGTGCCTCACGCGCCGGCCCACGGGACCAGGGCGCACCCATCATGGTCGTCGCCTGTTGCTCATCCGCAACGCTTGCGCATTCCCCGGAATCGAGAGTTCCCGTCAATTTTTTCGCGGGATCGACGCTTCCAGTATTCACCGTTCCAGCGCTGATGGCATGTCCTTGTTCGTCTCCGAGCTGGGGGGAGATTTCGATAGAAGCTTCTGAGAAGCCGCGCAACCTGGAAGCTGACGGCGCTTCCATGGTCGGTTGCCGCCGGAAGGAACAAAGCTCGTCCACACTCAGCGGCGTGTCTGTTGTACCAACGAGTCCCTCGTAGCGTGGCGGTGGTTCGCTGCCGCCATTCGATGCTGGCGATGGCGGCACGCCCAACAAGGCCATGCCTGCCGAGGACGTGGCATGGGCGGAAGCACGGTCGGCTAGTTGGCCGTAGGGAAACGATACAGCCGATATTTTGCCACCAGCCGTAGCACCGATAAGACCTTCCTGTCCGTCACGCCCTGCACGCACAACTTCAGCCATCCATGACGGTGAAGTGTGCCTTGGTGGAAGTAACGCTGATTGAGAGTGCGGTGTTGGTTCCTCACGGGCTTTTCGAAGGCGACGCCGCTGCGGCTTCGATTCGATGTCTGTCGTTATCTCGTCTCGCCGAAAGACGCCATCGCCCGAGGCTTCCAGGCGTATCGCCGGGGAAATCACCTCTGTGGACTGATCGGTGTTGGCACGTACGGCATTCGGGGCAAGGGGAGTCACACCTGACATACGAAAGCTTCCTGTGAGGCAATTTCTTCGCGACGCGCGCGATCACGACGACGATCATGTTCCATGCGCGACCGGCATGCCTCGAACTTTTCCCGCCGAGCGTGATGACGATAAACCTCCGCCCATCGCTGGACCGCCTGCTCCTGCAATGAAGCAGCTTCGTCCTCCAGCGCGCGCGCGTGGAGTTCAACTTCGGCACGATGGGCTTGCATGACTGCCACACTGCGCAGGCGTGCAAACAGGCGGGGCCGATCCAGTTGAAACTCGGGCATGAGTCGTGGTGGTGGGCTTGCCATGTCCTGGCGCAGCTCTCGTGCTTCGTCGAGCTTTTCCTCGCTCTGCTTCGATGCCTTGGCGGCCAGAAGCAAAGCGGCTTGCTTGCGCTGGTCGCCCATGTGCACAAGGAGGGCCAATTTATCGTGCCAGAGCATGAAGGTCCTCCACGAGATCGGTCCATGTGGCCCGCTCGCCGGGCGCCTGGCGAAAGTAGCTCTCGGCTGCCTCGCGCATGCCCATGGCGCGGTCGTCCTCGCCATTGCGCCCGGCCTGGTATTCACCAAGTTCGATCAACAGGCGCAGATCTCGAATTCGTGCCAGGCGCTTGCGGACGATCGCGGCGGAATGCGCGTGCTCGGCATCGACGAGTGCTGCCTGCAACCGGCTAAGGCTATTGAGGATATCGATGGCCGGATGCTGGCCCTCCGCGGCGAGTTTCGAGGACAGCACGATATGTCCATCGAGCAGCGAACGTAGCTCTTCGGATACTGGATCGATCTCGACCTCGTCTTCAACCAGTGCGGTATAGAACGCCGTGATACTCCCACCCTCCACATTGCCTGCGCGCTCCACCAGGCTTGGAAGCACTTCGAACACGGAAGCGGGATAGCCTCGTCGCGCGGGCGGCTCGCCTGATGCGAGCGCGAGATCGCGCAGGGCCCGGGCATAACGGGTGAGGGAGTCAACCACCAACAACACGTTCTTTCCCTGGTCGCGGAAGTACTCAGCGACAGTCGTAGCTACCAAGGCCGCGCTAACCCGATCGGCGGGGGCGGTGTCGGACGTCGCCTGTACGATCACCGTGCGCGCCGCCCGGCCGCCTCGTTGGGCTTCGGCAACGAACTCGGCCACTTCGCGGCCGCGCTCGCCCACCAGGGCGATGACGGTGATGTCAGCATCGGCATGGTCGAGGATCATCTTCACCAGTGTGGTCTTGCCCGTACCTGCAGTGGCGAAGATGCCCATGCGCTGGCCGCGACCACAACTGAGCATGGCGTCGATGGCGCGAACACCTGTTGGCAGGCATGTGGAAACCGGTCGCCGTCGCTGATACGCCGGCGCGTAGGCATGCACAGGCCTGCGTTCAAGCGGCATTACCTGAGGACCGGATGGGGCAAGCCGCTCTACGATGGAGCCGCCGCCGTCCAGCACTGAGCCCGCCACGTCCGCAGATAGCACGATATCCAGCGGACGGGCGGTCGGGGTTACCAGTAACCGACGACCAAAGCCATGGCTGGCTCCGAGCACGGTCATGGTTGCCAGATCCGCGTTGAGCGCCGTGACCTGGGCGCGTGCCAATACTTCACCGGTGCGGTCATCGCGAACGTCGCACCGTTCGCCCAATACCACACTCGGCAACGGCACCTGCATGGTGGATCCGCGCACCGTCGTGGGGTGCGCGGACCGCCGAAACAGGCCTGGCGTCGTTTTCACTGCAGGATATCCCGCGTGCGCGCCGCGCGCAGGAAAAAACCTTCGATGCTGGCGCCGAGATCGGCAGCGCTGGCAAGGCTATGCGGCGACAGGATGCACCGAAGTACGAGCTTGCCTTCGTCCTCGCCCAGTTGAAGTTGCCCTGTGCGCGACCACGGGGCGGGCTGGACGAGTTCGGCAAGGAGCTTGGGGGCCGCGTAGTCGAACCGCGCCATGGGTTCGTTGGCCACGATGTTCCACATCCAGACGTCACCGTCGATGGCTTCGACAAAGAGATCACCGATGTTGTCGAACGACATCGCAACGGTGGAATGAGTGTCGAAATCCTGGAAGCGATTCATATCGCAACCAAGCCAGGCCAATGCATTCCGAAGCAATTCGGTGGTTAATGAGGTCATATGCTCTCTACAATGTCGATGGTGATGGTTTCCGAAATTTCGCCAAAGGAAAGAACGGCCACATCAGGCAAGCGAAGTTCAACGAATCGCTTGACGAAGCGGCGGATATCCGGTGACGTAACGATCAGTGCGCTGCCCATGCGTTCCTGAACCGACTCGACGACCAGGGTGATGCGCTGAATAACTTCCTGCGCCCGCGATGGCTCCAGGCTGAGGAAAGCCTCGCCCTGGCTCTGCCGGACCCCGTTGCGAAATATTTCCTCCAACGCTGGGGACAACATCACAGCGCGTATCGATCCCTGGTAGGCGAACTGGTCGGAAATGAAGCGGGACAGCGAGATTCGTACATGCTCGACAAGCATGATGGTGTCCTTCTCGCGACCGGCCCACTGCGCCAGGCACTCAAGCACGATCTTGAGGTTTCGAATGGATATCTCTTCGCGAAGCAGGCGCTGGAAGACGTCGGCCAGCCGCTGCATGGGCATGTGCCGATAGGCTTCCTTCACCAGTTCGGGGTATTTCTTTTCAAGATCGTCGAGCATGTTCCGCGTTTCCTGTACGCCGAACAGTTCATTGACATTGCGCAGCAACGCTCGTGCAACAACGCGGAACATGACGTTGAAGTCGTCCTGCCAGGACATTCCGAGCAGGCCAAGCTTGTCTTTGGAGTCAACCGGCGCCCAAAGCTGCGGAGCCTGGCCGTTGGGCTCGACTCGAAGCAGCATCGGCTCGATAGGCTCCATGTCGTCGCCGGCCCCTAGCAACAGTACATGCCCAGGCACGACAATGCCGCGGGCGGCCACCACCTCATTGACCAACACCACCAAGGTGTTCTCGCCGGATGCAGCCGCACGGCGAACTGCCAGCTGCGGAAGACGCATGCCGTAACGCAGGAAGAACTCTTCGCGCAAGCGATCGCTCCACCGGCCGGCATCCCAAGCCCGGCCGGTGGCGTCGTCCACCAGGCAGATCAACGGCATGGTCTCCGTGAGCATGCGGTCGACACCGCCACGCTTGCCCGGCCCAGCGAGCGCGTCGGCCCCGGCAGGGTCGCCGTCCTCAATGTCATCGGTTTCCACTGCTTGTCTACCGCGTCGCTGCCGGGCGTACCACAGCGCACCTAATGCTGCGGCCAGTAGTGCAAAGACATGAAAGGGAAAGCCCGGTAATACGCCTACCAGAAGTACCAGCACAGATGAGATCAACAGCACCGGATCGCTACCGAATAGCTCACCAACGATGCCATCACCAAGATTCTTGGAATCACCTCCCACACGCGTGACAATGAAACCCGCGCTGACGCAGATGAGCAAGGCGGGAATCTGCGCCACCAGACCGTCGCCGATTGTGAGCAGTGTGAACGTATGCATGGCCTGGTCGAAGCTCATCCCCTGCTGGGACATGCCTACAGCGATACCACCGACAAGATTCACCAGAAGAATCACGATACCAGCGATGGCGTCGCCCTTAACGAACTTCATCGCGCCGTCAAAGGAACCGTATAGCTGGCTTTCCCGCTCCACTTCGCGCCGTCGCGCCTGCGCACCGGCGGCATTGATCGTTCCGGTTTTCAGGTCGGCATCGATGCTCATCTGCTTACCGGGCATGCCATCGAGCGAGAAGCGGGCGGCAACCTCGCCGACGCGCTCGGAACCCTTCGTGATCACGATGAACTGCACGATGGTTACGATGAGGAAGATCACCAGGCCAACAGCGAGGTTGTCGCCGATCACGTAATCGCCGAAGGCCTGGATGATATGGCCGGCATCGGCGTCGAGAAGGATCAATCGGCTTGTACTTATGGACAGGGCCAGCCGGAACAACGTGGTGAATAGCAGAACGGAGGGAAACGTCGAGAAATGAAGGATGCGCTCGATGTAGAAGGAACTTAGGAATATGAGGATCGCCAGGACGATGTTCAGCCCGATGAAGAAATCTACCAGGGGGGTGGGCAGCGGAATGACCAGCATCGCCACGATCATCGCCATCAGCGCGACCAGTGCGAGCTCCGGCCGTCGTGCCCAGGCCAACGAATCGCGCAGGGATGCGGGGGCGGCACTCATCGCAGGGTCACCGCAACGCGTTCGGGCTCGTTCTTCCGCTCGGCACGATGTAAGCGATCAGCCAGGTGATCCAGACCGGCGATGGCATCAGTGAGGTAATCCTCGTGGCGCCACAGCTCTCGCGGCAGGGCACGCAGCGCGCCGGTCACCCTCCGCAGGAGCCTGCCTTTGCAGTCGTTGTCCAGTGTCAGGCGTGCACCTGCGAATGCGCCGTCGAAAAGAGGGCGCATCGAACCGCCGTTGCGCACTACCTTGAACAGGGCGCGGAGCAAGGCTTCCTGGCCAAGCTGGATACCCTGCATGATCTTCTCGTCCCACGCCTGCCGTAGAAGAATGCCATCGGCCGAGCGTAACGTGCAGAGCTCGCGCACGCGACGAAGGATATTGCCAAATTCGAGGCGCGAGCAGCTTGGATCCAGACTGTACATATCGGCGCTCACCGCATGCTCGAGGAAGTCAAGCACAAGATGGCGATCATCAAAACCGTAGTCGTCGAACCATTCCTCGTACTGAACGGTGGCGTGGTCCTCGCTCGCAAGGAATTGACGATACGTCTGGCGCAGTTCCCGAGCCAACCGCGGCCGCCGCTTCCGTGACCTTCGGGCGAAGGCGCGGCTTTCGGCAGCTGCGTTGATGCCGGCACGGATTTCCCGCGGTGATTCCTCGAGCAGCATATCGGCCAGGCGCAGTAGTACATCGCGGCGCGACTCTTCGATGTCCGGCTCGTCGGCCAGCATGCGCAGCACCAGTACGGCATCAGAGGGATCGGGGAACCAACCGAGCAATGCGGCATGGATGTCTTCGGGCGACGCCACGCCGGCGATAGCAACCCTCAGTTGAGCGTAGCGCCCAGGTGCATCGTCCTCGAGTACGCGGTCGGCCCAGGCCGACGCGTCGGGATCAGGCGATCCCCGCCCGTCGGCGCGCCGGCGTGCCAATGTGGCCACCAGAGCGGACAAATCGTCACTCATGGATAATTGCTGGTGCATGGCTCCGGAGGACTTCGCCGGCATGCGCGCCCGGCCTTCTTCTCGGGAAGCGGTTGCCGCTGCGCGTTGGGGCGGCACGACGGGAGGTAAATGACCTGCGCCGTGGATGCTACTCACGGACACCACCTCCACCGCGGCGAATGGCATCCACTTCGTCCACCACGGAACGCCCCACAGGCGGCGCCCATACCTCACTCGATCGCGCTGAATCGAGGGGATCGCTCGAGGCGATCAGACGCGGCTGGATGAGAAAGACACGCGCCATTTCAGTGGATATGCGCTCGCGCGAACGAAAGAACCGCCCCACCAGCGGAAGACGACTGGCGCCAGGCACCCGGGAGTTCGCGTGGCCATCCTCGCGACGGGTATAACCACCCACCAGAAGGCTGAAGCTCAAGGGAACCCGGGCCACGGTTTCGATGCGCGTGCGCCCGACCAGGGGCAAGCCATCGACATCGGCGCCGGGGCCGCGCGTTGCGGTACCGTCCTCGATGCGAAGCTGCATCTCGATATTTGAATCGGCATCGATCCTGGGTACCACGCTCACCAGCGTTCCGTAGGTGATGTCGTTGAGCGAGCTGGTGCGCTCGCCGACAGTGCGTGCATAAAAGGTATTGTTGTTATCGAAAACGGCGGGCACGTTCTCCTGGGTAAGCACAACCGGTCGTGATACGACCGCCGCCTGGCCCTCGGAACTAAGTGCCTTCACCGCCGCAAGGAATCGCGCGCCCTCCTGGCCGTTCAGTGACGCTGGCTGGTTAAAGCCAATGCCAAAACGACTGCCAAGATTGGCGGTACCCCCCCACGAGACACCAAGCTTGTCTAGGTCGTCTTTCCGCAAATCGACAATCCAGAGTGACAATTCGATTTGCCGCCGCGCGACATCGAGTTGTGCCACCAGCCGCTTGACCAGTTCGACCTGGGCAAAAGTGCCCCTGACCACGAGACTGTTGGTCTCCGGATAAGCCATGACCACCGCCCCGCGTGATGGCGACGCCGGAAGGTCGCTGGCAGGCGTCTGCGGTGCGCCGGAGATTCCAGCCGGTGGTTCCCCGACTGGCGACGCGGGGATGGATGAAGGTGCAGCCACCGGCGAGGGCGAAGTGGCAAGCAGATTGTTGATGACCTCCGCCACGCCCGGAACACGCGTCGCACTGCCGCGCGTGTCAAGCGTGCGGCCATAGACGAAACTGTTCCGAAGCGGGATGACCTCGATCCGTTCTGCGGCTTGGTCGACATCCCTGTAAAGCGAATCGATGTACTCGGCAGCGTGTACCACGATGTCGACATAAACAGGCGGGGCAGAAAGATAAAAGGTACCTTCCGCACCGCCTCGTACAGGATACCTTGGGTCGGCAAGACCTGCCTTGCGCAGGAAATCAGCCAGGTTATCCAGAGAGGCGCTTCGTAGCTGCCCGACGGTATTGCGCGATTCGGATGCGTCGTACACGTACAGCGACTGCCCATCGTCGTACCAGATCAAGCCGAGTTCGCCACTGATGCGTTCAAGGAGTTTCCGGGGTTCACTCAGGTCAAAGCTTCCGCTGAGTTGTTTTTTTCTCGCCTTGGCACTGATGATGGGCGATCTTTCTAGTGAATTCCCAAGCGTCTGCAACAGGGTTGCCACGCTTTCACCCCGCGCCACGAAACCCTCGGCGAAGGGAAGGTCGGCGTGAGCCGTTATGGATGTACCTTCCAGAGGCGGCTGAGCGCGCACGGTAGCCATGCCCGTGAACAAGACGACCAGAAGAAGCAGGATGCGAACTGACATGACCTTACCTGCCGCAGATGGAACGAGGATAGATATCGCGCGGCGAAAGGCCGGTCAGGCTTTTGATGTCGGCCGAGAAGTGCGCCGACGAGGCAAATCCGTGGTCCTCGGCCATGCGGGTGAAGGACCTCGGGCGTCGCGAAGCATCTAGAAGCGACCGTGCGGCCCTGAGAAGACGCAACTCCGACTTGAGCGCACGACCAAGCGCCGCGTGACATTTGCGACGGAAATGCGACGGTGACAGACCGTAGGCCTGACCCAGGTCCTCGATGGTGACCGACGCATCGGCGGACAACAGGAACCTGATGAGGCGGTAGCTTTCCGTGGTGCGAGCGAGCTGAACGAACTCGTCGAGCACGGGATTTGACTCGACAAGCCCGCGAATGACGACGTCGTGCAGTGCCTGTGCGTCTTTCCCTGGCGAAGGGAGACTCGTGGCGCTGGCTATAAGCAGCGGAGGCTCGGGCATGACGCTCACCCCTCGCCCGGCATCTACATAGGCAAGCAGCTTTACCAACGGTGCGGCGCTGACAGGAGCCAGGGTGATTGCAAGGGTCCCTGTGCCGCGCACCTGCAGCGTCGTGGGAACGGCAGCATGCAGGAAATAACTCCCATGCAGCGCCATCCGCCGGGAAGTACCCGTACCTGCAAGGGTTGCCACGGCGTGGTCCGCCACAACACATATAGCTGTATCAGCGGGAATGGCGAGCGTGTCCGCGTGCGCGATGGCGTGAGTCGACTGTAGGGACATGGTCATGAAATTCCTCGTGGAGATCGACGCGCCGTCGATGGGCCGGGAGACGAGGAACATAATCGCTGTTGATTGCTCCGATCTCCATCGGAACTGGATCAAAGCTCGCATTCAATTATCTGGACGACGCAAATTGAGTCCAAGGACGACACGCTATTGCGCCTACGTCGGTAGTCCTATCCGATTGAAGAAGAGGAGCATGGAGCTTGTTCCACGCGACGCGCCCCATCGATCGATAGGAATCGTCTCATGGTGACACCAGCCTCAGCCGCATCGGCGGTCTGTCCGTCCACGGAGCCTTTAAACTGCCGCGCTGCCATGCCAGGGAACACCATGCCACTGAATGTGGTCGTCGCCGACGACCATCACACCATCCGCGCCGGCATTCGGGCTTATCTCGAAGTGCGCGGGGTGAAGGTCGTGGCCGAGTCGGCCGACGCCGACCACGTTGAATTGCTGCTGGACACCACCGCTTGCGATGCCCTGCTTACCGATTTCACCATGCCAAGCCAGGTGTACCCCGACGGGTTTGCCTACCTCGACGCCATCCGCTCGAGCCATGCGGAGCTCCCTATTGTCATCGCCACCATCACCCCGCGACGCTCCCGGCTTCGACGCATGGCGGCGGTGGCGGGCGTGAGCATCGTCGACAAGACCGAGCCCCTGGAGGAAGTCCTCACGGCGCTTCGACACGCCGCCGAAGGGCGGACCTATTTCAGTCCCGCCCTCGAGCGGTTGCTTGACGACGCACATCGGCCCGCCTCTGGCCTGCTGACCCATCGCGAGCAGCAAGTCCTCGAACTCATCGGCATGGGTATGAATGTCTCAGAGATAGCAGCCATGCTCGACCGACACATCACTACGGTGAGCACGCAGAAGCGATCGTTGATGAACAAACTGACCTTACGCAACGACCGCGACATCGTGGAGTACTTACGCGACCGTCATCGCTGGGGGGTTGATTCATTCCCCGAGCAGGAAGGGTCCTGACATGCGAACCGGCTCAACACGCCGCCGCTCGGCAGGCACGCGCATCCGTGTCCTTGTCGCTGACGACCATCCGGCGGCGCTACTGGGCATTTGCGCCACACTCGAACGTTCGGGATCCTACACCGTCGTCGGCCAGGCTCGCTCAACGGATGAACTGATCGAGCTCGTTGAGACCATCGAGGCCGATGTACTGCTAACGGACTTCTCCATGCCCCTTGGCAATGAGGCCGACGGTTTGCATCTATTGAGCCGTATTCTTCGGCAATTCCGCAGTTTGCGCGTGATCGTTCTGAGCATGGTCCGGCACACGGCCACGCTGAAGGCCATGCTGCGCATCGGCGTCATCGGCCTCGTTGACAAGCATGGCCCCCTCCGGGACATCTCCGATGCGATCGATCGCGCGATGGTCGGCCGTGTCTTCCTCAGCCATGCATATGCTTACCAGCTTGACCCCACCGCGTGTCGAACACCACGAGCGGACGACCTGCTCTCGGCGCACGAAGTTGAGGTGATTCGTCGCTTCGCCGCCGGTACGTCACTTGCAGAAATCGCTGTACTTCTGCACAGGAGTCGAAAAACGATAAGCCGTCAGAAACGCGACGCGATGCGTAAGCTACAACTGAAGTCTGATACCGAACTCATCGACTACGCACGGGCCTGGGGTTTCGCCACTCCCTGACGCGCCGCTTGATCCTGTACGGGAATCCTGTCAAATAGGAGGCTTGGCTCCAGGGGTGTCGCGGCATGTTCGTATTGATTATTGTCCTGGCGTTCGCCGCTGCGGTCGCTGTCATCGGTCGGCGCCGGCGCCTTGCCGCATGGCTGGGCTCTGCCAGCCTGGTGGCTTTGCTGGCAGCCGGATGCGGTTTGCTTCCGCAGTGGCTGGCGATCCGATTGCAGGGCAACCCACCGACTACGGTGAGTACCTGGGGCCAGAAGAATGTCATTGTCCTGCTGGGCGCGGGCTCGGCGCGCAAGCCTTTCGGGGGTGTCGAGGCGACGATCCAGGCCATGCCGCGAATCGTTCGCGCGGTAACGCTATTACAGGATTGTCGACATCAACAGCGAACCTGCCTGCTGGAAATCAGCGGCGGCGACGCCGAGAAGGCCGGCCGGCCGGAGGCTGACATCTATCGGGACATTGTGGTTGGGCTGGGCGTGCCGAACGAATCCCTGCTTCTTGAACGCCACAGCCTCAACACCTTCCAGAATGCGCAGCTCAGTGTGCCGGTACTCGAACAAGCGCGGCCCGACACCATCGTTCTGGTGACATCGGCGATGCACCTGCCGCGCGCCACCTTGTACTTCGAACATTTTGGCATCCCGGTTTTGCCGATCAGGGCCGATTACACATCGACTGACTTCTCTATTATCCCGACATCGGGAAACCTCACACTCACTGACGTACTTTTGCATGAGTATGTCGGCGTACTCCGCTATCGACTCTACGAAGCCATGGGCTGGAATGGCAAGCCCACAAAATATGATGATCGCGGCATGACGCATTAATATAAGCGCGCCGCTGTCAGTCCTGACCCAATACGTCATTCACGGGAGGAACTATGACGACTCCAATCACGCATCGCACGTCTTCTGCCAACGGATGGCTCGGAGTGTTCGGCTCAGCAAACAGGCGGACAGATGAGTCCGCCGCCGGCAAGAAAGATGTAGTCCGCCGACTCACAAGCGTGACGCAGGTCGGAACCGCGGATCATCCGGCAGGTACCGACACCCGAAATACTCCTGTAGATGAAGCGCGCCGCTTACGTGAAATACGGATCTCGCGCGCCATCGACAGTGTCCCGATAGACATGGCGCCGCGTTTGAAGCCCAAGTTCCTAGCGTTGCGGATCATCGGCGCCGTCGGCGAGGCCGACATGCAGTACGCACTCGACGCCATTGACCGCGCTTGCGCCTACATGACGAGTGGGCACCCCGTTGCGGCGCGCGACATGTTGCAAGAGGCACTTAATAACTTACCCCTGAACAGGGAGGCCGGCGGGCCCACGCCGCCGGCTGCACGTTACCCCGTTGCGCCGGAGTGTCCGGTAAGAGGCCCCAGCGGCTGATACAAAGCCTTACTGCTGCGCCTGCTTCATCAGGTCGGCAATCTGCTGGCGATGGGATTCGACGAAGGCCACGTTAGCCGCGTTGACCTTGCTTTGGTCGATGTACTTGGCCTGCTCTGGATTGGAGCGGGCCTGGATAGCCATGGCGGCGTTTGAGATGGCCAGGTTCACCAGGAGGAATTCGCGCGGAGTGAAGCCGTTCTTCTTGATCAGCGGGCCAATACGCGGATCCGACGCGGTGACCTGACCGGCGAGGTCGTCCAGGCTGTGCACCTTGGAAGGGTCAACCGCGCTCTCGCTGGGCTTGATGTTCTGCGCCCGCGCCTCCTTGGTGGCGGCCACCAGGCGATTGAAATTGTCGTCGGTGAGGTTGTACTGGATGATTGCCTGGCGATCAGCCTCAGGCAGGGTATGAGCTGGCTGGGCGGGGGCGGCCTGCGGCGCCGGCTGCGGCGCCGATGCCTGCGCAAAGGCGGCGGGCATGGCGGCAAGGCTCGTCATCAGCACCAGCAGGGCAACACTGGACGCTTTGTGAATCGAGGTCATGAAGGGCTCCGTCAGTGAAAAGGGGTGGGATTTGCCGACGAAGGGTCGCCAATCGGGGGTTAGTATGGCGTAAACCTCCCTGGGGCCTCAGACGCAAGCATGCTTCCCATGAGCCCATCTTTGCTGCCCGGGCATTTCGCCCAGTCGAAAATAGCTGACTCCCCGTTAAACGCGATAGAGTGGCTGACCCTCATCGAAGGCCGTGGCCGCAAGATCGTGAAGTGGACCCAAGCGTGTTTCGACGGATGAAGGGGCGATGGCGCCAGGCCTGGCGGCGGACGCCTCGGTTGCCGTTCACACGCCGGCCTCGTGACGCCGCCGGTGATTTCGATGATGCGTCCTACGACGGGGGGATGTCCGGTGGGCGCTACGTGGCCCTGGCCTTGGCATTGGTGGCCATCGCCTTGATTGTCCTTTCCATCGTAGGATGGCACCGTCCATGAAATGGCTCGGGCCGGTCCCGGGTCATCTGATGGGACCTGCGTGGAGTCTGCCTTGACCGTGATGGAAACCACTCGCGAAAACACCTCCCCCGCACGTACAACGCGCCTGGTGTATCGCCATCGTTGGCCGCTGCGCGTGATGCACTGGATCAATGTGCTGTGCCTGACCATTCTGCTGATGAGCGGCCTGCAGATATTCAATGCACATCCATCCCTAAGCCTGGGCCAGGCCAACAACGACAACACCGCCTGGCTCGCCATGGGGGCACGAACGGACGCCCAGGGTGTGCCGCATGGCGTGACGCGGATATTCGGACACATGATCGATACCGACGGCCTGCTGGGCACGTCGACTGTCAACGGCCGGCAGACGGTGCGGGGTTTCCCGGCCTGGGCCACCCTGCCCGGCCCACAATGGCTGTCCATGGGCCGGCGCTGGCATTTTTTCTTTGCCTGGTTGTTCGTGATCAACGGCCTGGCCTATGTGGGCTGGTCGTTGGCTACGCGGCACCTCCAGCGTGACCTTGCACCCACCGGCGATGACTGGCGGGGGTTCGGGCGTTCCATCCTGGACCATCTGAAGTTCCGTCATCCGAAAGGGCAGGCCGCGCTGCGCTACAACATCCTGCAGAAACTGGCCTATCTTGGGGTCGTCTTCGTGCTGGGTGGGGGCATCGTGTTGATGGGCCTGGCCATGTCGCCGCGCATGGATGCCGTGCTGGGCTGGATGGTGGATCTGGTTGGCGGCCGGCAGTCGGCGCGGTCGTGGCATTTCCTGATTGCCTGCGGTTTCGTGGTGTTCGTGCTGATCCATGTGTTCGAGGTGATCGTCACCGGCGTGTTCAACCAACTGCGCGGCATGATCACCGGATGGTTCCGCATCGACGAGGACGACAAACCATGACCGACCGCCGGCGCTTCCTGCGAAACCTCGGCCTTGCCGCCAGCGGTGCGTTCCTCGCCGGCTGCAACCGTATCTCGCAAAGTGAGTCGGGCTCGCGCGTGCTCGAAAGCGCCGAGTGGCTCACCCAGCGCGTGCAGCGGATTCTGTCCCCGTCCACCGCCCTGGCCCGGGAATTTACCGAGGCCGATATCTCACCGGTATTCAGGCCCAACGGCAGCATCATGCCGCAGACGGCGCTTTACCAGTCATTGATGAAAAACCAGTTCCGGGACTACCGCCTGGGCGTGGAGGGATTGGTCGACCGGCCCGGTGAATTCTCCATCGATCAATTGCGCGCCCTGGGCGAACGCACGCAGATCACCCGCCACGACTGCGTGGAAGGCTGGAGCGCCATCGGCAAGTGGCAAGGCACGCCGCTGGGCGCCTTACTCGCCCACGTGGGCGTGAAGGACAGCGCCCGCTATGTGATGTTCCATTGCTTCGACGAATGGGGCGCAGACACGCCTTACTACGAAAGCATCGACATCACCGAGGCACGCCATCCGCAAACGCTGCTGGCGCATAGCCTGAACGGTGCGCCGCTACCCGTGGCCAATGGCGCGCCCCTTCGACTGCGGGTGGAGCGCCAGCTTGGCTATAAGCACGCCAAGTACCTGCGCAGCATTGAAGTGGTGTCGAGCTTCGAGGATATCGGCGACGGCAAGGGTGGTTATTGGGAAGACAACGGCTACGAGTGGTACGCGGGGATCTAAAGCCGCGAGTCACCCGCCCTGCAGCAGCCATGCCAGTTTCGCCTCCCGCGGCAGGCGCTTGATCTGCCACTCCGCGCGCGAAGCGGCCGCGCGATCTGCGAACTCACGGCTACCGAGCAAGCGCAGCGGCGGATTGGCCCGCGTATAGCGGGCTCCCTTTCCTGCCGCATGCGCCGCATACCTTGCCGGCACGTTATTGCTGATGCCGGCGTAGTACGCGCCGTTGCGGCATTCGATCAGGTAGAGCGACCAGGCTGGCATGGCCCATAGCTTACTTAAGCCCGTGCGCGCCTGCGACGACGCCTGCGCCAGGCCACGATGAGCGCGACCAACACCACGATCAGCCCGATCGCCACGACCACATTGGCCGCAAAGCGATGCTGGAACACCAGCGAAGGCCCCTGGCCATCGAGCGTGTACGCAATGATGTAGTCACCCGGCTTGGTACCAATGCTGCCATGCCCGCCCGCGGCTATCACCACGTATTCCTTCCCACCGACGCTGTACACCGAGGGCGTGGCATTACCCGCCGCGGGGAGTTTCTCTTCCCACAGGGTGCGGCCGGTATCGGTGTCGATGGCGCGGAAGCGCTCATCGATGGTAGCGGCAATGAAGGTAAGGCCACCGGCCGTGGTCACCGCGCCGCCGATGCCTGGTGCACCCACTTCCATCGGCAGGCCTGTCTTGGTTTCCAGCGTACCCAGCGGGCGCTGCCACAACACCTTGCCCTGGCGGAGGTCCACCGCCACCATCTTGCCCCACGGCGGCGCAGTGCACGGCACACCAAGCGGCGACAGGACAACCCCGCGGCGCAACGCATACGGCGCGCCTTCCATGTCATTGAACTCCTGGTGCGGGTATTTCGCTTCGTCTGCATCTTCATCGCGGTTGTCATAGGCCTGGCGCGGAATCAACGCCACCTGCATCGGCAGGTCCATGACGAAGGCCACCGCCACCTGCCGGACCGGATCCACCGACACCCCGCCCCAGTTGATGCCGCCGGCCCAGCCGGGTGACACCAACGTGCCGCCCAGGCTGGGCGGCGTAAAGATGCCCTCCGAACGCAGACCATCGAGCTGCCGCGCACAGGCATCCCGCTCCCATGGGGTAATGCCCCAGGCATCGCGGCCAGTCACACGGGCCGTTTTGGCCAGGCGCAGGGCCGGGATCGGCATGGGCTGGGTGGGCGAAGCAAGTTCACCGGGTACGTCCGATGCAGGCACCGGCGTCTCGGTGATCGGAAAGATGGGCTCGCCATTGCGGCGGTCGAAAACGAAGAGGAAACCGGTCTTGGTGCCCTGGATCACCACGGGCCGACGTCCGGATGCCGTGTCGATGTCGGTCAGCACCGGCTGCGATGCCTGGTCGTAGTCCCACAGATCGTGATGCACCAGTTGGCGACGCCAGGCCACCTCGCCCGTGGCGGCATGCAGTGCCACCAGGGAATCGGCGTCACGGTTATCGCCCGAGCGCATGGCGCCGGAAAAGTCCGGGCTCGACGAGCCTGTCGGCACGAACACCAGGCCGAGGGCCGGATCCACCGACAGCGGTGGCCAGGCATTGCCGGCGCCGGTCGCCGCGGCCTGGGCGGGATCCCAGCCGTTGGCCACGGCGCGGGCTGCGTCGCGTGGTACGGGATCCCAGCCCCAAAGCGGCTTGCCGGTGCGCAGGTCATAGCCGCGCACCACGCCCTGTTCCTGCTGCACGGCATTGTTGTCGCCGATGGACGAGCCGACCACGGTGATGTCGCCGATGATCGCCGGCGGCGAGGTCTGGGCGTAACCACCCTTGTGGCGGAAGCGGATGCCCTCGCGCAAGTCGACTTCGCCGCCCTGGCCGAATCCCGCGCAGGGCTTGCCATCGGTAGCGTCGAGCGAGATCAATCGGGCATCCGGGGTGGTGAAGACAATGCGGCGCCGGCAGGCCGCGCCTTCGGAGGCCTGGCCATCGACCCAGGTGCTGACCCCACGCGAGGCGAGGTCCCCATACCAGGCGTGCTTCATGATGTGCGCGTCGTAGGTCCACAACGGTTTGCCGGTAGCCGGGTCCAGGGCGAATACTTTGCCGGTGGCCGTGGGGACCACCATGCGGCCATCGACAACCAGCGGGTTGGCCTCGAAGGTCAGCTTCTTCTGCTGGTACATGGCCTGGCCAAATTCGCCCGTGCGGAATACCCAGGCAATGTGCAACCGACCCACGTTGGTCCGATCGATCTCCTTCAACGGGGAATACTGGCCGCCGCCGGGAGCGCCACCGTAGGCAGCCCAGGGCTGGTCGGCGGCGGCTGCGATCATCGGCATCAACAACATCACGGCAAGGGTGGTTCGCAGGCTCATCGTCAGCTTCCATGGGGACATGGGACGAAATATGCCGCGCCGTCGCGCCGGCGCCAGGCCCCAAGTGATGAAATTCCCGCTATCAGGGATAAGTGGCAGCTCCTATGGGAGGAACCGGCCCCTGCCGCCGCCTATACTTTCGTCCATGAACACTCCAAGCCCTGCTTCGTCCACCCTGCTTGACCACTTCCTGCGTTACCGGTCCGCTACCGCCGCCGTATTCTGGTTTTTCATTTTCGCGACGAACGCCTGGGGCAACACGGTAACCACCCAGTTGGACATCGCCCGCGTGCATTTGCCCATTGCCGATTGGGAAGTGGCTTCGTGGGAGTGGTCCAGCTCCATGGTGATGTTTTGCCTATTGCCGGGCATAGCCTGGCTGGACCGGCACCTGCCCCTGGCATGGGGCCGCCTGCGATGGAGCATTGCCGCGCATGTCGCTGGCAGCGTGGTCTTCAGCCTGGTGCACGTGGTGGGCATGGTGGCCGTGCGCCACGTTGTCTACGCCCTGTATGGCCGCCATTACGATTTTGGCGATCCGCTGTCGCGCTTCCTCTATGAGCTGATCAAGGACGCCCGCTCCTACTTGCTGATCCTGGTGGTGGTGCACATGTACCACCAGCTGGTGTTGCGGGCGCAAGGCGAAGCCAGCCTGCTGGACGCGCCGGACGAGGGCCCGGCGCTCGAACCGGTCGAGCGACCCACGCGCTTCCTGGTGCGCAAACTCGGCAAGGAATTCCTCGTGGCTGCCGCCGACATCGAGCGGGCACAGGCCTCGGGCAATTACGTCAACCTTCGCGTGCGCGGCCGCGACTATCCCCTGCGCAGCACCATCGGCGGCCTGGAAACGCGGCTGGATCCCTCCCGGTTCCGTCGCGTGCACCGCAGCAGCATCGTCAACCTCGACCACGTGGCGGAAATCGAACCGCTCGATGGCGGCGAGGCCCGCCTGCGAATGAGCGACGGTGAACGTGTCGGCTGCAGCCGGAGGTATTTGCCAGCACTAAGAAAAAGTGCAGTCAGTGAGGTAATTCACACCTAGACTGCATGTGGTCAGCGGGCTAAACGGAAATACGGTTCTGTTCAGGGAACCTGATCCATTAGAACGTGGCAGGTATCGTGTAGGCGATACCCACATGCAGAGCCCCACGCTTTCCCCAGAAGTGCCGGGCGCGAACGGATGACGCAGATGCCTATGCACGGCAGCTTCACGAAGACAACCCCATGAGTCCGGTCGCGATGGCTGACCTCACCGCGAAGGCGAAAATTCGCCATGTGGCGCTTGGCTTGTTCGCCAAGAAAGGTTTCGCCGCCACCTCGATGCGCATGGTGGCGCAGAAGGCCGGCGTGTCGCCCGCCCTGATCGCGCACCACTACGGCAGCAAGGACGGCCTGCGGACGGCCGTCGACCAGGCTGTATTGCATGCTTTCGGCGCGGAATTCGAGGGGGTGGAGGTCAAAGGCCCTTCCACCGAGATCGCCACGCGCTTTGGCCATGCCATCAACAAGGTGGTGATCCACGATCAGGATGTACGTAGCTACATCCGCCGCTCGTTCCTCGACGATGCACTGTCGGGGCGGTCGAACCTGCTCGATGCCTTGCTGGAAATGGTCGCCCGCACGCTCGACCGGATGCAGTCGGCAGGCATGCTGCGCCAGGCTGAGGACACCACCTGGCGCGCCATGCAGGTGTTGCTGGTGGTGTTCGGGCCGACCATCTTTGAACCGGCCCTGCAGTCGCGCATGCCGCAGCTATTCGGTGAGAAGGCCGTGGAACAACGCTTGCGCGCCAATGTCGGCCTGTTCGAGCGCGGGATCTTCAAGTAACCGAAAGGCGCCCGGACAGGAATCGCCCGCGGTCGATGGCGGCAAGGCCACCGATGTCCTGGATAACGATGTCCGGCGGGTTGGTGGCCAGGAGGGCGTCCGAGTCTGCCGCGTAATGTCCCTGGCGCACGAATACGGTGGTAAGCCGGGTTCCGAGTTCAGCCTTCATGGCCACCAGCAGGCGCAGCTTGTCGTCGACCATCACGTAGTGGTCGGCAGGGTAGCGCGCCTGCATCTGGGCCAGCTTGGCTTCCTTGTGCACGTAGATCAACACGCGACCCTGCAGCACGTCCCAAAGGCCCGCGCGTTTGAGTTTGCGCGGCTGGAACACCGCGTCACCATCAGAAAGAACCACCGGCGTGCCCAGCGACTTCAGGTGGGCCAGGGCCGTCAGGGTGTCGGGATAGACGCGCTCGTCGAAGGGATATGACAGCAGCCAATCGGACATCTCGAGAATCCGCGGGTGGTCTTCGAGACCCAACCGGAAGCGCTGCAGGATGCCCAGGTAGTCGGCGAAGCCGTATTGGGCGCGAAGTCCCTTGTCGATGTCGGCCCAGCGCTGTTGTTCCGCAACGCCAAACCGTTCGACGATCGCTTGCGCCAGGTCGGCGCTGTAGCGATCGTTGTCGAGCAGGGTATCGTCGACATCGAGCAAGAAAACAATGGATGGGTCGGTCATGGAACGAGTCTACTTCGTGGATCGGGTTTCCGCGTCCACCCCGGCGGTGACCGCCGCCACAAAAGCGCGGCGGGCGGCGATCTCATCGGGACCGACGGCCGAAGGCCATGCCGCCAATTGCACGATCACCAGGCCGCGTTTCGGGTCGATGTGCATCACCTGGCCAAAGATGCCGATGCCGGTGAAACGGCCATCGTCGTAGGTCCACCACTGGTAGCCATAGCCGATGCCCGGGGTATCCGTGGATGCATGCTTGCGCGTGGCATCAGCCAGGTAGCCTGGAGCAAGCACGCTTTTGCCATTGATCCGGCCGCCGTCAAGGATAAATTGCCCCATGCGCGCGTAGTCGGCCGCCGTAGCCGAGATGCAGCAACCACCCGTCTCGGTGCCATCGGTTTCGTCCTTCAGCCAAACCGCGTCACTGGTCATGCCGTAGGGGCGCCAGATTTTTTCGCCGAGGTACTGCGCAAGCGTCTTGCCCGTGGCCTGGGTAACAAGGATGCCGATGAGGTCGGTCTCGCCGGTTTTGTACACCCACTTGCTGCCAGGGGGAGCTTCGCGACCCAGGGTCTTCATATAGGTCACGAGGGCTGGCTCGCCCGGCACCCGCGGCGCGGAATACATGCGCGCCACGTCGGACTTCGGATCGCTGTAGTCCTCGTTCCAGCGCACACCGGAGGTCATCGAGAGCAACTGGCGGATGTTCACGCCTTCGTAGGCGCTCCCCTTCAGCGCCGGGATGTAGCGAACCACCGGATCGTCGAGCGAATGGATTGAACCGTCAGCGAGTGCCGCGCCCACCAGGGTCGAGGTGAACGACTTGGCTACGGAGAATGATGTCCAGCGCCCCTTGGCGTCGAATCCCAAGCCGTATCGTTCGATGCGCACGCGGCCATGTTGCAACACCATGATCGCGGCTATCTTGTGCGCCCCCATATACGCGTCGAGCGATTGGCCATCGGGCCAGCGTGGCTGAAGCGGCTTACCCCTGGGCAAGGCATGCACATGGTTTCCGTGCACCACCGTGTTGCCCGCGAAGATCGCGGGCATGTCGCGGAAATGGGCCTCGCACTCGGCCTGCGACCAGAACAGTACGTCGGTACGGCGCGCCTTGTCCTGTGCGTGAACGCCGACCGGGCTAGCCAAAACCAGTGCGGCGAACAGGTAACCAATCATCTTCATGGGCGTGTCGGCCAAACGGGAACGCGCCATCTTAAAGGCAAGTGGCCCACGCCGAACGCAACGGCAAGGTGGTTTTTACGGTCGTGTCACCGGTGGCGTATCCGCACCCGGCGGGCGCGTTTCCTGATGGGTGAGGCTCTTGTAAAGACCGGTGCCGATGATCAGCAACAGCGCTACGATAAACACGATGAGCGCCGCCCTGCGATGGTTGTTCATACCCCAACTATCCGCCAGCCCGTGTCGGTACGCCATGAAACATTGCCGTTGCGCAGACCCATAAGGGTCGGAGTCATAGTGCGGCTGCCTACCGTCCCGCCACCCAGGATCCGCCGTCAGCGCAGCCCCAGGATCATCCAGTGCGACGGGGCACCGGAAGGACGCAGGGCGGTGATGCCAGTGACCTTTTTCGCAGCCTCCCGGGGCGCCCCAACCTTTTCCCGCTTGGCTGGCCTGGACGGTTTCGTCGGTTGCACGATTGTCTCGGGTAGATCCGCCAGTCGCCTGGCCAAGGCCACGTCGGTGATATGCCCGTGCATAAAGGCAAGGTTCGTGAAGATCGATGCCATGTCCAATCTCCTTCAAGGGGTAAGTTCTTGGCGCTCACGATAGGCCGCACTCCACCGGGCCGGAAGCGATATATTCGCCGTACCGCCTTGAGGAATATTCAAGATGTCGATCCCGCTGATGCAACTGCACCGCTTCGTCACGGCGGCCCGGCTGGGCAATCTCACCCGTGCCGCCGAACAGTCGAACCTGACGGTAAGCGCCTTGAGCCACCAGATTCGCCAGCTGGAGGAACGGCTTGATCGCCCGCTGTTCTCACGTGGACCACGCGGGGTCGTCCTTACCGAGGAAGGCCGGGCCCTGCTCGAATCGGTGGGCGGCCACTTCGATGGCATCGAGCGCGCCATCGCCGGCTACCGTAAGCGGCGGGCGGAAGTAGTCACCATCTCCGCGGTACCTGGTGTGGTGACAGGTTGGCTGCTGCCCCGGTTGCCCGACCTCGTCGCGCGCCATCCAGAGCTCGAACTGAACCTGCAGTCGAGCAACGACATGGTCGATTTCGAACGCGATGTCGTGGACGCCGGTATCCGCTACGGCATGGGGCAGTGGCCCGGTGTCCACGTTGAACGCCTGTTCGGCGAGTGGATGGTACCGGTGGCGACGCCAGGGCTGATCGACCGCTTCAGTGGCCTGGACCCGGACGACATGGCCAGCTGGCCCCTACTGGGCGATCCATCGGATCGCTGGACGCGCTGGTTCGCCACGCACGGCGGCTCGCCACCGGTTCGCTACGTCGCCCGCTTCGACACCTCCGAAGCCCTGCAGCGCGCAGCCATGGAAGGCGTGGGCGTGGCCCTCGGACGCATGGTGATGGCGCGCCCGCTGATCGCCTCGGGCACGTTGCGCCAGATCGGCGGCCGACACATGGTGACTGCGGAATCGTATTTCCTGGCGAGATCCCCTCGCGCCGTCGATCATGCCGGTTTCACCACATTCCGCGCCTGGCTGTTCGAACAGGCGCAGGCGTACCGCGCCGATGCGGAACTGGCTCGCTAGGCACTCGCGTTGTCCGTGTCCGAGCGGATTAGTGTCCGCGGACATCATCTCCGTGACTGAACATCGCAGCCGGACTTGGCCACGCACTGGCACGCACCGTGCAGATCCCACGTTGAAGAAAGGGAGCACGGCATGTTCGCGCATTACCTCGGGCTGGCCGCCCGCAGCCTGGCACGGAATGCGGGCCTCACCACGCTGATGGTCGTGGCGGTGGGCATTGGCATCGGCGCCAGCATGACGATGATCACCGTGGTCCACGTGATCTCGGGCGACCCCCTGCCCGCCCGCAGCGCTCATTTGTACATCCCGCACCTGGATCCGCGACCGAAAGACGCCTCGGACAACCTTCCCACTGACGACTTGAGCTGGCCCGACGCGCAGGCACTGATGCGCGGCGGCGGCGCCAGCCTGCAGGCGATGATGAGCGATGGACTGGTGATGGTGCGCAATAGCCCGTCAGAACCCGCCGCGCACGCTTCCTATGAATCCGCGCGCTACACCACGCCGGGATTCTTCCAGCTGTTTGGCGTGCCCCTGGTCCAGGGCCGGGGCTTCGACGAGGCGGAGGAAAGCGCACGGGCGCAGGTGGCGGTGATCGACGCCACATTGAGCCAGCGCCTGTTCGGTACGTCTCAGGGTGTAGGCCGTGCGCTGCGCATAGGCGAGGCGAACTACACCGTCATCGGCATCAACGATGCGTGGAATCCGCAGCCCATGTTCTACAAGGATCTCGGCGCTGGGCACGGCTTTGGCGAGCCGGAGGTGATCTTCCTTCCGCTTTCCACGGCCATGGCAAACCACCTCAATGCCGGGCACACCGCGTGCTGGGCCAAGGTTCCCGATGCCGCCGACACACTGACCAGTCCTGACTGTTCCTGGCTACAGCTATGGGTGGAACTAGCCGATGCCGGCGCCGTCGCGCGCTATCGTCAGTTCCTGGACAACTACTGGCAACACGAACGGGCGCGCGGTCGCTTCACGCGCCATGTACCTCCCGAGCTCTTCGATCTGCGCCAATGGCTCGCACGCGCCAAGCTGGCTCCCGGCGACGTGCAATTGCAGCTGTGGCTTTCGATCGGCTTCCTGGTGGTGTGCCTGGTGAACATTGTGGCGCTGCTGATGGCCAAGTTCCTGCGCCGCAGTGCGGAGATCAGCGTACGCCGCGCGCTGGGTGCGACGCGCCGCGCCATCTTCGCGCAGTTCGCCATGGAGGCGTGGCTAGTGGGCATCGGCGGTGCGCTGCTCGGCGTTCTCGTGGCGGGCGCGGGACTGTGGACGGTGCGGCAACGTCCCGATGATTACGCCCGCCTGGCACACATGGACCTGACCACGCTGTTTTACACCGTGACCCTTGCCATGGGCGCCACCGTGCTGGCCGGACTGCTGCCCGCGTGGCGCGCCTGCCGCGTGGCCCCTGCATTGCAGTTGAAGAGCCTGTAGGAACACGGACATGATCGCGCCCATCCTTGCCAGCCTCAGCCGCCACCGCGCCACCACGACGCTGCTGGCCCTGCAGGTAGCACTGACCTGCGCGGTGGTCTGCAACGCCACGGCCATGCTGGTCGACCGCCTGGCAATCATGTCCCCGGTGACCGGCCTGGCTGAAGATCGGCTGGTCGTCATTCCCGACGTTGCCACGCACGTGGACCATCTCGTCGCCCGCCACCAAGACGACCTTGCGCGGTTGCGCACGATACCCGGCGTGGTCGCCGCCACTGCGATGGAAAGCCTTCCCCTTTCGCATTCGTCATTCGGCATGGGTATCCGGTCGACGCCGCCAGGCCCGGATGCGGGCGCGGAAGTGGTGGCCAGCGTGTATGCCGGATCCGCTGGCACCTTGCGGACACTTGGCCTTGATCTGGTGGCCGGACGCACCTTCAACGCCACCGACTTCGTACCGGCTTCGGCATCAGCCGGCGAGAGCGACTTCCTGAAACTGCATGCCGTCGTTGTCACCCGGGCACTGGCGCATCGCTTGTGGGGTGACACCACGCCGGTGCAATCCATCGTCGGCAGGAAGCTGTACCGCGATGGGCATCCCGTGGAGGTCGTCGGTGTGATCGACCGCTTGCTCGTACCTGAGCCGGGCGCCGAAGCGGACGAGAACCTCAGCATGCTGCTGCCGATCCAGCCGGGGGGAAACTGGACGATGTTCGTGCTCAACACCGCGCCGGAACTGCGCGGACGCGTGCTTAAGGACGCCGTGGACGCACTCAATGCCTCCGATCCCGAGCGCATCGTGCGCAACGCGGATACCTACGAAGGCATGCGTGGGGAATATTTTCGCCGCGACCGCACCATGGTCGGGTTGCTGATCGCTTCTGCTCTAGGGCTTCTCTTCGTGACCGGCCTGGGCGTGGCAGGACTGGCGAGTTTCTGGGTGCAGCAGCGTATCCGGCAAATTGGCATCCGGCGCGCCATCGGTGCCACGCGTGGGCAGATCCGTCGGCACTTCCACCTGGAGAACGGCATCATCGTGGCCGCGGGTTGCGCCGCCGGTACCTTAATGGCCCTGGGCCTGAACCTATGGCTGATGCAGCGCTACGAACTGCCTCGGCTGCCGCTGGGCTATCTGGGCCTAGGAATGGCCACCCTACTCGTGGTGGGGCAGATGGCGGTCTATGGCGCCGCGCGGCGGGCCTCGACCATCACGCCGGTGGCCGCCATCCGTTCGGCCTGACCCTCGGCAGGGAATTCGACCGCAAGGCCCGGAGTGGCCCGGGTGCCTTGCCCGGGGAAGATGGCGCCATCATATTCAACCGATGAGGTCGCCATGAAGACGCAACCCGCTACCACGCCCAACGACCCGCGCTGGACCGCCGTGCAGTCGCGCGATGCCTCAGCGGACGGCACATTCTGGTATTCGGTGCGAACGACCGGTGTGTATTGCAGGCCTTCGTGCGGTTCACGTGCTCCGCTGCGCGAAAACGTCGCCTTCCACGCCACTCGGGAAGAGGCCGAGCATGCCGGATTCCGTCCATGCAAGCGCTGCAAGCCCGACGGCCCATCGCAGGCCGAGCGCCAGGCCACGCTAGTGGCGGCGGCCTGCCGAACTATCGAGGCTGCCGAAAGCATGCCCACGCTTGAAGTACTGGCAAGGCAGGCTGGACTTAGCCCGTTCCACTTCCAGCGCATGTTCAAGGCCGTGGCCGGTGTGACGCCGCGACAGTACGGCGCGGCCCATCGAGGCCAGCGCATGCGCCAGGAGCTTGGCCATGCCGCGCGTGTCACCGACGCCATCTACGAGGCTGGTTATGGCTCGAGCAGCCGCTTCTACGAAACGGCCACCGACGAGCTGGGCATGACCGCCAGCCGCTTCCGCCGCGGTGGCGAAGAAACCCATATCCGTTTTGCCGTGGGGCAATGTTCGTTGGGCGCCATCCTGGTGGCACGCAGCGACCAGGGCATCTGCGCCATTACCCTTGGCGATGATCCCGACGTGCTGGTCCGCCAGTTGCAGGACCGTTTCCCCAACGCCGAACTCGTCGGCGACGACCGCGACTTCGACCGTGTCGTGGCGCAGGTAGTTGGCTTTGTCGAGGCTCCCAGCAAGGGCCTGGACCTGCCACTCGACATCCGTGGCACGGCCTTCCAGCGCCGCGTTTGGCAAGCCCTGCGTGATATTCCCGCCGGCGAGACGGCCAGCTATACGGACATCGCCCACAGGATCGGCGCGCCCGCGTCGGTGCGGGCGGTGGCAGGCGCCTGTGCGGCGAATCATCTCGCCGTGGCCGTTCCCTGCCATCGCGTGGTACGCAACGATGGTGCCCTGTCGGGCTATCGCTGGGGCGTGGAGCGAAAGCGTGCGCTGCTCGAACGCGAAGGCCGCGGGTGAATTCCGACTTGTTCGCAGGTTTCGTGGAGCGGCGGGACGAACCCCTGGCCGATGGCGCATGGGTGCTGCGCGGTTTCGCCTTGGAGATTGGCCAGGCACTCGTGCAGGACATCCATGCGGTGGCCGAGAGCGCGCCATTCCGCCACCTTGTCACGCCTGGCGGGTTCACCATGTCGGTGGCGATGACCAATTGCGGACGGCTAGGCTGGTGCAGTGATCGTCGTGGCTACCGCTATGACCGGATCGACCCCATCACCGGCAAGCCATGGCCGGCGATGCCCGAACGTTTCGCCCGGTTGGCTGCCGATGCCGCGGCCCATGCCGGCTATGCCGACTTCGACCCGGACGCTTGCCTGGTCAACCGCTACACACCGGGCAGCCGCTTGACCCTGCACCAGGACCGCGACGAACGCGACAGTAGCCAGCCCATCGTGTCGGTTTCCCTTGGCGTGCCGGCCACTTTCCAGTTCGGCGGCAACGAACGCGCGGGGCCGAAGCAACGGGTGCCGCTGTTGCACGGCGACGTGGTGGTCTGGGGCGGTCCTTCGCGCCTGGCGTACCACGGCGTCGGACCCTTGAAGGAAGCATTACATCCCCTTACCGGGAATTATCGCTTCAACATTACCTTCCGTGCGGCACGCTGGAAGGCTGAAGGCTGACCAAACGCCGGCTTGGCGGCCGCGGTCCGAGCAAGCGTGCAGTCACTTTCTTGCTATCAAGCTTGGGCACGCATCCAAACCGTGATGGTGTTTTCCCCCAGGGGAATAAAGGGAGTGACTTCGATGGGCAAGGCAAGTCGGCTGGGTTTCCTTCGCTGGACCACGCTTTACGTGGCCATCGCCGCCGTTACGGCGTGTCATTCCGATGGCGACAGCGCCATGGCCGCCACGGATCCGCAGGCCGGCACCGCGGCGTCGACGCCCGTGGTGCAGCCGCCACCGGCCCAGGACAATGCCCCGCAGAATCAGGACCAGGGTGGACAACCCACTGCCGATGAGCTCTACCAGCTGGTGTCACCCATCGCATTGTTCCCCGACAAACTCGTAGCGCAGACGCTGGCCGCATCCACGTACCCCGACCAGGTAAGTTCCGCCAATTCCTGGATGGCCGAACACAACGGCGAGAAACCCGATGCCCTGCAGGATGAAGCCAGCCAGCAGCCCTGGGACCCGAGCGTCAAGTCATTGACCGCTTTCCCCGCCGTGCTCGACCAGCTGGCGCGCAACATCGACTGGACCACGTCGCTGGGCCAGGCCTATGCAAACGATCCCAACGACGTGCTCAACGCGATCCAGGTGATGCGCCAGCGCGCCCAGGCGAAGGGAAACCTGAAGTCCACGCCGCAACAGAAGGTGGAAGTGGTAGACAGTTCCAGCTACCAGCCGCCGCAGTACGCCGACGATGGCACGGTCTATGAGGAAAGCAGCACCACCATCATCGGGCCGCCACCGCAGACCATCGTGATCGAGCCGGCGGAAGAAGACGTGGTGTACGTGCCCAGCTACGATCCTGCCGTGGTGTACGGCGAAACCGACTACGTTTACCCCGGTTATGCCTGGCGTCCGGCGCCGCGCTTCACTACTGGCGAGATCATTGCCACCGGCGCCATCGCCTTCACGGCCGGCGTGCTGATCGCCAGTGCCTTTGATCATCACCATGATCGCCGCGATTACGGCTGGCACGCCTGGAACGTGAACTGGGGCGCCCGTCACGGCGGCCCCGGCCCGGGCGGTGGTTACCGTGGACCGCGTCCGGCGGTGGTCTACAACAACCATACCTATGTCACCCGCCGTACGGTGATCAACAATCACGTCAACAACGTCACCATCAACCGCAATAGCAACAACACCATCGACAATCGCGGCCGCCAGGATCATAACGGCCAGGCCAACCGGTTTGCGCCGCAAGCGGGCGCACGGCCGGGCTTGCCGAATGCCGGCGCGAATAATCCGCATGTCGTACCCGCTACAGGCCATCGCCCGGGTGCTCCCAACGGCCATCCCGACTTCGCCCACATGCAGCGGCCAAATTTCACGTCGCAGATGATCCAACAGCACGCCCAGCCGGCCGACCGTGGACGACCGGGCACGGCGCCGGCTGCGGGACGTCCGGGCCGGCCGAACGTCGCCCAGGGACATGCACCGCCACCGATCGGCCCGGCGAATCCCATTCACAACACGATGCAGGATTCGCATCGCGATCGCAGCTTCGGCCAGCCGGCCAACGTGGCCGGCCAACAACCACATACGCCGGGCAACGGCATCGCGCCGACGCCCCATGCGTCGCCACAGCAGCGTTTCACCGACCGGCCGCAGCCCCAGCCCCGGCACGTGGATCCGACGCCACATGCGCAGCCCGGCAGCCAGGGCCTCCAGCCACGCGCGGAACCGGCAAGGCACCAAGCGGCACGACCGAATATCGCCGCTCCGTCACGGACGTCCTTCGAACAACACCAGGCACCCCGCGCCAACGTCCAGCAACCGCGCGTGGAACAGCACGCAGCACCGCGACCACAGCAGCAGCGCCACGAGGCCCCGCGAAGCAATGGCGGCCATCCGCCGCCCCACAACGACAAGAAAAAAGATAATCACTGACGCAAAAAGAAACCCGCCTTGAGGCGGGTTTCTTTTTTACAGTGCCTGGCGGCGAAACTTAGCGCTTGCCCGCCGGGTAATCGCGTGTATCGGCGCCGATGTAGATCTGACGCGGACGGCCGATGCGCGACCCGGGGGTTTCGTGCTGCTCGATCCAGTGGGCGATCCAGCCGGACGTGCGCGCGATGGCGAACATCACGGTGAACATCTCGGTGGGAATGCCCAGCGCCTTGTAGATCAGGCCGGAATAGAAATCGACGTTCGGGTACAGCTTGCGCTCAACGAAGTAGTCGTCCTTGAGCGCGGCTTCTTCGAGCTTCAGGGCAACATCGAGCAGCGGATCGTTGACACCGAGCTCATTGAGCACCTTGTGGCACATCTCGCGGATGATCTTGGCGCGCGGGTCGAAATTCTTGTATACGCGGTGACCGAAGCCCATCAGGCGGAAGCTGTCGTTCTTGTCCTTGGCACGCTTGACGGCCGTCTCGACGTTATCGGGCGAGCCAATCTCGTTGAGCTGCTTGAGCACCGCCTCGTTGGCACCGCCATGGGCCGGACCCCACAGCGCGGTGATGCCGGCGGCGATCGACGCGTAGGGATTGGCACCGGTGGAGCCCACCAGGCGCACCGTGGAGGTGGAGGCATTCTGCTCGTGGTCGGCGTGCAGGATGAACAGCAGATCCAGCGCCTTGGCGGCCACCGGGTTCAGCTCCAGCGGCTCGCTGGGAACTTCGAACATCATGTGCAGGAAGCGCTCGACGTACTCGAGGTTGTTGCGCGGATAACGCAGTGGCCAACCCACCGAATACCGGAAGCACGCCGCTGCGATGGTCGGCATCTTGGCGATCAGACGCACGGCGGCGAGCTTGCGATCGGCCGGATCGTCAACGTTGAGGTCGTCGTGATAGAAGGCCGACAGCGAAGCGACGGAAGCGGCCAGGATGGCCATCGGGTGCGCGTCGTGGTGGAAGCCCTTGAAGAAGTCCTTCAGGGACTCGTGCATCATCGTGTGATGCGTGATGTCGTGCTCGAAGCTGGAGAACTGCTCCTTGTTCGGCAATTCGCCGTTGAGCAGTAGATAGGACGTTTCCAGGAAGGTGGACTTCTCAGCCAGCTGCTCGATCGGGTAACCGCGGTAGAGCAGGATGCCGGCGTCGCCATCAATGTAGGTAATGGCGCTCTTGGTGCTGGCGGTGCTGCCGTAACCCGGGTCGTAGGTGAAGTGGCCGGTGTCCTTGTACAGCGTGGCGATGTCGATGCACTCGGGCCCGAGCGTACCGCCCACCAGCGGCAGCTGGCTTGAGCGCTTGTTGGACTCGTCGACGAGGTTCACGATCTTGGCGTCGGACACGGCGTGCTCCTTGGTTCGCCGGGAACGAAGGCAAGGCCCCGCTACCGGTGTTGGTATGTGGGAAGCCGCCTGGGGAGGGGCGGCCGCGCATGCCCGGGGGCAATGCATCGAGGCATTATCGCATATCGACCCAGGGAACATGCGTTGGCGCATGGTCGCAGCCAGGCGCAAAAAAACACGGGGCAGGCCCATGGCCCGCCCCGCGTTGGTACACCATGTCCGCCGCCCCGCAGGCGGCGCGTGGTGTCTTAGCTTTTCTTGCCGGCCGCAGCCAGGCGCTGACGGAACTTATCCACACGACCGCCGACGTCGAGCGTCTTCTGCTTGCCCGTGTAGAACGGGTGCGAATGGCTGGAGATATCGACCTTGATCAGCGGGTATTCGTTACCGTCTTCCCACTTCACGGTTTCCTTGGAGGACATCGTGGAACGGGTAAGGAAGGAGAATTCCGAGGAAAGATCCTGGAAAACCACCGGGTGGTACTTGGGATGGGCGTCTTGTTTCATGATATTGACTCGAATGCGGGGCGAAAAGAGCGGCATTGTACCGCCCTGCCCCTGGTGCCGCAACTTTCAGGCCCCCAGCGCCCGGGCGATCATGGCCCCGAATCGGTCCTGGTCCACGTCCAGCACGATCCGCGCATTCGGGGCATGGCCAAGCCGGCGGTGCCAATCGACCACGGTCGCGCCCCGGGTAAGGCGCCCATCCAGTTCGATGGCGACATGACGGGTTTCCGCCCGGGTAATGATGGCCGGGTCCAGCGCCACGGCCATGGCCAGCGCGTCGGCGGCGATGAAGCCGCGGCGCTCGTGGCGCGAGTTGTATGCCCTGGCCACCTGGAAGATCTTGCCAAATAGCTCTGCCCGGGCATCACCGGCAGCGAGCCAGGCCTCGAGCAGGTGGTCGTCGAAGGCGTGCCGCACAGTGGCTTCCCAATCGACCAGGTCGAACATGCCGAAGGCTTCGAACACCACGTGGGCAGCCTCGGGGTCGAAACCGATGTTGAACTCTGCCGGCACACGACCGGTATTGCCCTGGCCGGTAACGGCGCCCCCCATGATCACAAGGCGCTTGACCCTTTCAGGCAGAGTCGGATCCAGCCGCACGGCCAGGGCGAGGTTGGTGAGCGGGCCAAGGGCCACCAGCGTGAGTTGACCGGGGCGTTCGCGGGTCAGCCGCAACAGGGCCAGCGCCGCATGTTCGTCTTTTGCCCGCGTAGCGGGCTCCGGGTATCCGACATCGCCGAAACCATCCTTGCCATGGACGAAGGCGGCGTCTTCGTCGGGCATGCGCACCAATGGCGTAGCGCATCCGGGGAACACCGGTGTGTCCGACCTGAGCACGTCCACCAGCCGGCAGGCGTTGCGCACCGTGTGCTCCAGGCCGACATTACCCGCGGCGACGGTGAGCGCGGCCACATCGGCGTGTGCATGGGCCATGAGGATCGCCAGGGCATCATCGACACCGGGGTCGGTGTCGATCAGGAGCTGCGGCTGGGTCATCGGGACTTCCGGTGGCGGCGAAATGACCTCGCAGGATACCGCGCGCCGGGTCGGCATTGAACGGCCATTCCCGGCCGGCCGAATTCACGCATGGACATAGCGCGCGGCTTCGCCGACCCAACGGGCGACCAGGCGCGCAGCCAGCGCAGGATAGCCTTCGAGTAGTTGCTCACCCACCTCGTGCACGGCGGGCAGCATGTCGGCATCGCGCGCAAGGTCGGCGATGCGAAACTGCAATTGGCCGGTCTGCCGCGTCCCGAGCACCTCGCCGGGACCGCGCAGTTCCAGGTCTTTTTCGGCAATGCGAAAGCCGTCGTTGGTCTGACGCATCACCTGCAGCCGTTCCTTGGCCAACAGCGACAACGGCGTGCGGTACAACAGCACGCAATTGGACACCACGCTGCCACGGCCGACGCGGCCGCGCAGCTGGTGCAACTGGGCCAGACCCAGGCGCTCGGCGTTCTCGATCACCATCAGGCTGGCATTGGGCACATCCACGCCTACCTCGATCACCGTGGTGGCCACCAGCACGGCGATGCCGCCGGCCTTGAAAGCGTCCATCGTGGCCAGCTTGTCCTTCGGCTTCATGCGTCCGTGGATCAGCGCGACCGGCACGCCCACCAGGGCCGCACTCAGTTCCGCGTGCGCCACTTCGGCGGCTTGCGCATCGAGCTGTTCGGATTCTTCGATCAGGGTGCACACCCAATACACCTGCCGCCCTTCCGCGCAGGCCACCCGGATGCGTTCCACCACTTCTTCGCGGCGTGCACTGGACACCGCTACCGTCACCACCGGCGTGCGGCCCGGCGGCAATTCATCGATGGAAGAAACGTCGAGGTCTGCATAGGCGCTCATGGCCAGGGTACGCGGGATCGGCGTAGCGGTGAGCACCAGTTGGTGAGGCACCATGTCGCCTTCGGCGCCCTTGTCGCGCAGGGCCAGGCGCTGGTGAACGCCGAAGCGGTGTTGTTCGTCCACGATCACCAGGCCAAGCTTGTCGAACACCACGCCCTCCTGCATCAGCGCATGCGTGCCCACCACCACGTGCGCACCGCCGGCAGTGCGCTCGAGCGCCGCCTTGCGCGCCCTGCCCTGCACCTTGCCGGCAAGCCATTGCACTTCCAGGCCCAGGGGCTCCAGCCAGGCGCGGAAGTTGCGCAGGTGTTGCTCGGCCAGAAGCTCGGTGGGCGCCATCAGCGCCACCTGATAACCACTCTCCACCGCGGCGAGCGCAGCAAGCGCCGCCACGATCGTCTTGCCGCTGCCCACATCACCCTGCACCAGGCGCAGCATGGGATGGCCGCGCTTGAGGTCGTCGGCGATCTCGCCAGCCACGCGCTGCTGGGCGCCGGTCAGGCTGAAGGGCAATGAAGCGAGCAAACGATCGGCCAGCACGTGACCGCGCCCCAGCTTCGGCGCACGGCGTGCCTTCACCTGCGCACGCATACGGCGCAGGGTGAGGTGCTGGGTGAGCAATTCCTCGAAGGCCAGGCGGCGCTGCATCGGGTGGCGACCCTGTTCGAGCCGGAGCAAATCCGTATCCGGCGGCGGACGGTGCACGTACATCAGTGCATCGCGCAAGGGAGCCATGTGCAAGGGCTCGAGCAAGACGCGCGGCAACAGTTCAATGCTGTCGTCGTCGGGCAACAATGCCAGCGCCTTGCCGATCACGCTGGCCAGGCGTTTGGGGCCAAGCCCTTCGCCGGTGGGATAGACCGGCGTCAGCCGTTCTTCTACCGCCAGTTCGACATCGGCCTCCACCCGCGTGTATTGAGGATGGATCACCTCCAGGCCAAAACCCACCTGACGCACCTCGCCAAAGCAAAGCAGGCGCGTACCCACTTTAAGCTGTTCTACCTGGCTGCGATGAAAGTGGAAGAAGCGCAGCACGATGGCATCACCGTTGTCGTCGGCCACCATCACCTTCAGTTGGGGCCTGAAGCGGAAGCCGCGCTCGACGTTGGTCACCGTGCCTTCGAACTGTGCCTGCTCACCGTGGCGCAGGTCGCCGATGGCGGCGATGGTGGTGCGATCTTCGTAACGCAGCGGCAGGTGGAACCAGAGGTCCTGCACGGTATTGAGGCCGATGCGCCCCAGGGTGTCGGCGAGCGCCGGCCCGACACCCGGCAGTGCCGTCACCGGCAGCTGCGCGGAATCCGTGGCAGGGGTCGCCGTCACACGCAAGGGTCAGGACAACACCATCACCGCATCCACCTCGACCTGGGCGCCTTTGGGCAGGCCCGAGACCTCGATGGTTGACCGGGCCGGGTACGGCTGCGCCATGTACTGGGCCATCACGGCGTTCACTGCCGCGAAGTTGCCGAGGTCCGTGACGTAGATGCCCACACGCACGATATCGGCCAGCGAGCCGCCGGCAGCCTTCGCCACCGCGGCGAGGTTGTCGAAGACGCGACGCGTCTGCGCGGTGATGTCACCGGTGACCAGATCGCCGGTGGCAGGGTCAAGTGGAATCTGTCCGGAGAAGTACACCGTGTTACCGGCCTTCACGGCCTGCGAATAAGGACCGATGGCGCCCGGCGCGTCGGTGGTGGCGATAATTTCTTTGGCCATGGGAAAAACCTGCCTTGGGGGAACACCAAGGATCGCATGGCCACGCCCGGCAAGCGAGTCGGTGCCCCTACAGCGGATGCCGATACACGCCGCTGACCACGCCGGTGCGACGCACCCGGCGCATGACCTCGGCAAGATGGGTGCGGCTGCGTACCTCAATGGCGAACAGCAAGGTGGCGGCGCTGGTGTCGCGCTCGATGTACTCGACGTTCTCGATGTTCGATTCGGCCGCGGCGATAGCGGCTGCCACCGTGGCCAGCACACCTGGGCGGTTCAATACCTCGATGCGCAACTGTGCACGGTAATCGCCACTGACATCGCGATCCCATTCGATGGCGACGCAACGCTCGGGAGATTTCCGGAACTCCACCATGTTCGGGCATTCCACCCGGTGCACCACGATGCCCTTGCCCGACGAGAGGTAGCCGACGATGTCATCACCCGGTAGCGGATGGCAGCAGTTGCCAAAGGTGAGTACGCCGCGCTCGGCGCCGGTGATGCGTATCTTCTCGGCGGGACCGGCATCGGCAACCACCGCTGCCCCGCGCCCGCCCAGTGCGGCGACCAGTTGGGTCGCCACCTGGTCGGGCATGCGATTACCCAGGGCGATGTCGGCCAGAAGTTCTTCCAGCCGCTTGAGCTTGGCGTCGTCCAGGTAACGCTGCAGTGTCGCGGCTGGAACGGCGTCCAGGCTGGTGCCGCGCGCGTCGAGCGCGCGGTCGAGCATGCGGTGGCCGAAGTCGACGGCATCCTCGTGCTGCAAGTGCTTGAGGTACTGGCGGATAGCCGTTCGCGCCTTGCCGGTGACCACCGATTCCAGCCAGGCAGGGTTGGGCACCGCCGACGGTGCGGTGATGATCTCCACCTGTTGGCCGGACACCAGCCGCGTGCGCAGCGGCACCAGTTTTTTATCCACGCGCGCCGCCACGGCGTGATCGCCGACATCCGTATGCACGGCATAGGCGAAGTCGAGCGCGGTGGCGTGCCGCGGCAGGGAGAATATCTCCCCGCGCGGAGTGAACAGATAAACCTCGTCGGGGAAGAGGTCGATCTTGACGTTCTCGAGGAACTCCGCGGCCGATGGCGTATTGGCCTGGCTGTCGGCCAGCGCAGAGAGCCACTCACGAGCACGCGCCTGCGCACTGTTGGACGAGGACGACCCCGTCTTGTACGCCCAGTGGGCGGCCACGCCGCGTTCGGCGACGGAATCCATTTCCGCGGTACGAATCTGGATCTCGATGGGTGCGCCGAAGGGCCCGAGCAACACCGTGTGCAGCGACTGGTAACCGTTCGCCTTCGGAATGGCAATGAAATCCTTGAATCGGCTGTCGACCGGCTTGTACAGGCCGTGCACGGCACCCAACGCCTGGTAGCAGTGCATCGCGGAGTCCGTTACCACCCGGAAACCGTAAACGTCCATCAACTGCGCGAACGATTTGTGCTCGTTGCGCATCTTCGAATAGATGCTCCACGGCGACTTGATGCGACTGATGGCGCGGCCGGGTATGTGGTCAGCGGCCAGGCGTCCTTCGAGGGCCGTTTCGATGCGCGCCATGGCCTCACGCCGGTTACCCAGCGCGGCGCGGATGCGCTCGGAGATCACCCGGTGGCGATCTGGATACATTGCACGGAAACCCAGGTCCTGCAGTTCAGCCTTGAACTTGTTCATGCCCAGGCGCTGGGCGATGGGCGCGTAGATCTCCAGCGTTTCGCGGGCGATGCGCCGGCGGGATTCGGCGTCCTTCGCGCCGAGCGTGCGCATGTTGTGCAGGCGGTCGGACAGCTTGATCAGGATCACGCGCAGGTCGCGTGCCATCGCCAGCAGCATCTTGCGAAAGCTTTCCGCATCGGCTTCGGCGCGGCTGGTGAAGCGCATCTTGTCGAGCTTGGTGACGCCATCGACGAGTTCAGCCACGGTAGCGCCGAATTCGGCTTCAAGCTCCGCGCGCGCCAGCCGGGTGTCTTCGAGCGTGTCGTGCAGGATGGCCGCGATGATGGTTTCGGCATCCAGGCCCAGGTCCGCCAGGATGGTAGCCACGGCCACCGGGTGGGTGATATACGGCTCGCCGGATTTACGCGTCTGCCCTTCGTGCGCCTCGGCGCCGACGATGAAGGCACGGCGAATCCTTGCCACCTGCTCGGCCGGCAGGTAGGTGGATACCTTGTCTTCGAGGGCAAGGACGTAAGGCGGCACGTCGGCGACGGCGCCCAGAGGTGTAAGCGGAGCGACTTCCATGTTCGCTACGGTCGCCTCGTCGGACGACCGTCTCCGTGCAGTTGGCGTGCAGGATCGACTCTCGCGCCTGCCACGCGTGTTTCAGGGGTGGGCTGGCTACAGCCCGGGTCCATCAGTCATCCCCACCCTTGGAGAGGTCATCGTCCACTTCCGTGGCGGCCCACTCCAGGGCTTCGCGCTCAGCGCGTTCTTTCTCGACGCGGTCGATTTCGTCGATCATCGTCATGTTGACGCGATTGCCGGCGATTTCACGCAGGGCGAGCACGGTCGGCTTGTCGTTATGGGCGTCGATGGTGGGCTCGGCACCCTTTTCCAGCTGACGTGCGCGCTTGGTCGCCATGAGCACGAGCTCAAAGCGGTTGTCGACTACCTCGAGGCAGTCTTCGACGGTGATACGGGCCATTTTCTCAAAGTCCTTGACATTAAAGACACTTCTGACGAAGCAGTGTACTGGCCGAGACGCTTGGCTGGCAATGATGGCCGGGGGTATGATGCCCGGTCCCGTGGGGGCGGGTGTTGGCAGATTAGCAAACTACGCGGTACACTAAACAAGGATTTCCCCGTTGCCCTCACCCAAGGCCCCCTCCTTGAACGCCCGATTCCTTCGCCGTGCCTTGCCGGTTTTAGCTTTGGCACTGCTTGCCGGCTGCAAGATCGCGCCGCCCCGCACCGACGACCCCTACGAGAGCTTCAACCGCAAAAGCTACGCGGTGAACGACGCCCTGGACAAGACATTCATCCGTCCGGTGGCCGTAGGCTACCGGAAGGTCACCAACCCGCCGGTGCGCCGCGCGTTCAGTGACTTCTTCACCAATATCCGCATGCCCATCACGGTCGCCAACGACCTGCTGCAGGCCAAGCCGAAGGCTGCCGCGGAAGGTACCGGCCGCTTCCTGGTCAATCTCACCCTGGGCGTGGGCGGCTTCTTCGACCCGGCCAGCCAGCTGGGCCTCCCGCTGGACGAAACCGATTTCGGCATCACCCTGGCCCGCTGGGGCGTGCCGGAAGGCCCGTACCTGGTGATCCCGCTGGTCGGCCCCACGACTGCCCGCGACGTCTGGCGCCTGCCGGTGGACAGCTATTTCTTTGATCCGCTGAGCATCTACTCGCGCAACCACGACTTCAAGGACGGCCAGTACTACCTGCCTCAGGTGATGTACCTGGTAACCCTGCGCTCGCGTGGCATCGATGCGGAGAGCTTCCTGCAGTCGGCCTACGACCCCTACGTGTTCATCCGCGATGCCTACCGCCAGCAGCGCCTGTACACCCTTTACGACGGCAACCCGCCAGCAGAGATCATCCAGCAGATGCAGGGCCTGAACGAAAAGGGTTTCGACCCGGACGAACTCCTGGACGAACAGCACAAGTGGGAAAACCAGCAGAAGAAGCCTGACAACCAGTAAGGTTTTGCTTAGGGTTGCGCGGCGCTCGGGCGTGGTCGCAGGAGCCGGGGGCGATCAGCCTCATCGCTCCGGTTACACCGGCGCTTGGGAGAAGAGGCCGCTGTGCGGCTTTTTCTTATGGCTGCGCCCCGGCGCGCCCGCGCCGCGGGCGGGGGTTTTCGAGGCGGCCTGCGGCCTTCGCGAAAACGGCCGGCTTATGCCGGCCCCCTTCGGGCCTTTTCCGCCCACTGCGCTCGGTTCCACAAGTCGCCGACGAGGCTGATCGCCCCCGGCTCCGATGGACACGCCCGAGCGACGTGCGGCAAGAACATCGGTGGGCGCTGGTGCTGGAAAGGTGCCACATGCAGAACGACTCTGGCCGATCGCAGCGAGCAAGCCCTCCAATTCCAATACGCACTGGGCCTCAATGCTTTCCCCTGTGGACCTCACCGCTCGGGCGTGACGGGCAGTGGGGGCGGGGCGCCGGCGGGTGGCGGCGCTCCGTGCGAAGCCCATCCCGATGGGGGCGCAGCCATCAAATACAGCCGCGTAGCGGCCTCCCCTTCCCGAGGGTCGCTGCAGCCCGGAGCGCCGCCACCCGCCGGCGCCCCGCCCCCACTGCCGGCCACGCCCGAAAGAACTAGCGACTACCCGCCAGCATCGGCTCCACGTCGCTTACGCGTGCCAGGGCGCGCATGCCGTCCGGCATTCGGGCGACGGCAAGGTCGGGAGTTTCGGCCAGGATGGCCAGTACGCAGGCGAGGCCGGCGCTGTCGGCACGGCTGACGCCGCCCAGGTCCAGGGTGGTGGCGTTCGCCTGGCCAATGGCAGCGCGGACATCCGCCAGGGCTTTTTGTGCCGTGGCGAAGGTCAGCTCGCCCGACACCGAGATGGTGTCGGGCGTGTCGCGGGTGACTGCGACGTTTGCCGAGGGAGCGACCTTACTTGCCACCGGCATCCTGCTTCATGGTGTCCAGGGCCTTGTCGCCCTGCGTTTCCAGGCTTGTGATGAGCTTGTCGACGCCGTCCTTGCGGATCTCCGCGTCCACCTGGTTGCGGTAATTGGTGACGTAGGAAATGCCTTCGATGATCACGTCATAGGCTTTCCAGTCGCCTGTCTTCGACTTGCGGAAGGCGTAGTCGACGCTCAATGTCTTGCCATCGTCCAGCACCACCTGGGTGCGCACCACGCTGCGCTTGTTGTCCAGGTCGCCGGTGAACGGCAGCACCTTGACCTTGCCACGGGTGTAGTTCAACAACCCTTCCGCGTAGCGGTGGGTAATGGAGTTGTAGAACGCCTTGGCGAAGCGCTCGCGCTGCTCGGGTGTGGCTTCGCGGGCGTGCTGGCCCAATACCAGGATCGACGCGTAATCGATGTCGAAATGCGGCAGGAACACATCGTCGATCACGGCGATGAGTTTTTCGTGGTCTTTCTGCAGTTCCGCCTGGTGGCCGTCGATGGCCTGGCCAAGCTGGTCGGCGATGGTCTGCACCACGGCCTGCGGGGACTGCTGCTGGGCGCCGGCAGCGGCGGGGGCGTCCTGCGCCACGGCGGGCGCGGCGACGCCTGCAAGCCCGATGGCGACGGCAAAAGCCAGGGAACGCAACATGGGAATCTCCTTGGGGGGTGTGGGTCCGGCCGCGGGCTTATTTCTTGCCCGGGGCCGGTGGGTTCGACTGCTGCGGGTTGGACGGCGACTGCTGCCCATTGCCGGCGTTGTTCTTGTTGTCGCTGGGCGAACCATTGACCAGGAACTTGCCGATAAGGTCTTCCAGCTGCAGCGCCGATTGCGTCAGGACGACCTGGTCGCCGTCCTTGAGCATATCCGGGCTGCCGCCGGGCTGGATCGCAACATACTGGCTACCGATCAAACCGCTGGTGAACACGGCCGCGGCGGAATCGTCCGGGATCTGGTCGTAGCGCTTGTCGATATCGAGCGTGACCACGGCGTCGAGCTTGTCGTTGGTGAGCATCACCTTTCCGACGCTGCCGATGGGCACGCCGGCAAGCTTCACCGTGGCGCCGGGGGTTAGCGAGCCAATGTTCGTGAAGTGGCCCGTCACATGGTACGTACCGCCGATGCGGTCAGGCGCCGAACCGCCACCGAAGAAGCGGCCGAGCATGTCTTCGAGCTGCTGCGCGGGCTTGGTGAGGGCGATGTGGCCGCCTTCATCCAGGGACTTCTTCGAGCTGCCGAACGACAACCCCACGTACTGGTCACCCAGCAGGCCGCTGGTGAAAATGGTGGCTACCGAGTCGTCCGGAATGCCCTTGTATTTCTCGTCGATGGCGAGCTTCACCGTGGCTTCTTCGTGACCGGGGGTGAGTTCGATGGATTTGACCTGGCCGATGCGCACGCCGGCCACCTTCACCGGGGCACGCGGCTTCAACTGGCCGACATTGGCGAACTGGGCATCGACGGTATAGCTGGCACCCTGCCCGGTATTGGCTACCGATGTCGTTTGCGTGGCCAGGTATACCAGGGCAGCAAAGCCGAGCACGATGAACAGGCCAGTGCCCACGGCATAGGAACGTCTCTGGGTCACGGGGCGGTCCTCAGGAAGAAAGAAAGGGAAAAGTTGCGCGCGGTCATACCAGGAAGGCCGTCAGTACGAAGTCGAGCGCCAGGATGGCGATGGATGAGGCGACCACCGTGCGGGTGGTGGCATAGGCCACACCTTCGCTGGTGGGTGGCGTGGTGTAACCCTGGAACACGGCGATCAGGGTGACAACAATGCCGAAGACGAAGCTCTTGACGATGACGCCATGCACGATGTCCTTCCAGACATCAACGGTGGCCGTCATGTTCGACCAGAACGTACCGTTGTCGATGCCCAGCCACGACACGCCCACCAGGTGCCCGCCAAGCACGCCCATGGTGCAGAACATCACGGTGAGCAGTGGCACGGCAACGATACCGGCAAGGAAACGTGGCGCTGCGACATAGGCCAGGGGATCGACTGCCATCATTTCCATGGCATCGATCTGGTCGGTGGCACGCATCAGGCCGATCTCCGCCGTGATGGAAGTGCCAGCACGGCCAGCGAACAGCAACGCGGTGACCACCGGGCCAAGCTCGCGGTAGATGGCGATGGCCACCACCGTACCCGTGGCCGACGTGCCGCCGAAAATCGACAGCACGTCGTAGAGCTGCAGCGCCAGCACCATGCCTACGAACAGACCGCAGGTCATGATGATGGTGAGGCTCATCGCGCCGACGAACCACACCTGGCGAAGTGTTTCGCGGAAGTGCCGGAACGAGCCCGGCACGGCGCCGAGCAGGGTAAGTCCGAACAGGGCGCAGGCGCCGATCTGTGCCAGCGCATTGGACACCACGCCGTTGCGTTCGATGCGCGCGTTCATGCATTCCTCCGCAGGCCCAGTGCCGTGGCGTAGTCGCCGGCGGGATACTGGAAGGGCACCGGGCCGTCGGCCGAACCGCCGAAGAACTGCTTCGTCCATGGCGAGCCATCGTTGGCGAGCGTCGACGGCGCTCCCTGGGCTACTACCTTGCCGTTGGCGATCAGATACACGTGGTCGGCCACCTGCTGCACGGCGGCCAGTTCGTGCGCCACCAGCACGCTGGTAATCCCTAAGGTTTCATTGAGGGTACGGATCAGCTTCAACACCTGGTTCAGTGAAATGGGATCCAGGCCCACGAAGGGTTCGTCGTAGAGGATCAACATCGGATCGAAGACGATCGCCCGGGCCAGCGCCACGCGCCGCGCCATACCGCCGGAAAGCTCCGCCGGCGTGAGCGCCGCTGCACCACGCAAACCCACCGCTTGCAGCTTGGTCAGCACAATGTTGCGCACCAGCACTTCAGGCAACGTAGTGTGCTGGCGCAGCGGGAAGGCCACGTTCTCGAAGACATCGAAGTCCGTGAGAAGGGCTGAATTCTGGAACAGATAACCGATGCGCTCGCGCAGCTCAAAAAGACGCTCGCGGCTTAGGCTTCGAACGTCTTCGCCATCCACGATCACCTGGCCGGCATCGCCGCGCATCTGCCCGGTGATGTGCTTGAGCAGGGTGGTCTTGCCGGTGCCGCTGGGGCCCATGATGGCGGTGACCTTGCCACGCGGGATATCCAGGTCCAGTGAATCGAAGATCTTCTTGCCATTCAAAACCGTGGTGAGGCCGCGCACCTTGACCATGGGTTCGGACTGAGGTGGCGCGGACGGGATTTCGGTCATCAGGACACGCCGGGGCTTGGAAAGAGGGACAAGTTACCGGAAATAGGGGCCGGTCGCCGGAACCACAAGCGATTTGGAACGCTCAGACCGCCAATAATTCCGCGATCAGGCTTTCGTGGCGCTTGCGCGCGATACCGCTGCGCTGGCGCACCGCCCGCACGATGGCTGCCAGGTCGCCCAGGGCATCTTCGAAACGATCATTGACGATGATGTAGTCGAATTCGTGGGCGTGGGCAATTTCTTCGCGCGAATTGAACAGGCGGCGCTCGATCACGTCCGGGGCGTCGGAGCCGCGGCCGCGCAGGCGGCGTTCGAGCTCGATCCGGGACGGCGGCAGGATAAACACGCTGACGCAGTCGCCCATGCCCTGTCGCACCTGGCGTGCGCCCTGCCAGTCGATTTCCAGCAGTACGTCGCTACCCTGCCCAAGTTTCTCCTCTACCGTGCGGCGCGAGGTGCCATAGAAATTCCCATGGACCTCGGCGTGCTCGAGGAAGATGCCCTGTTCGATCTCGCGGGCGAAATCCCCACGCTCGACGAAGTAGTAGTGCCGGCCGTATTCCTCGCCCAGCCGCGGCGGCCGCGTGGTGTGCGAAATGGAAAGGGATATCGTGGGTTCACGCTCGAGCAGCGCATTGACCAGCGTGGACTTGCCCGCGCCGGAAGGCGCGGCCACCACGAAGAGCGTGCCGGGTACCGTGGCCGGGGCGCGCGGGTCGCTCATTCGATGTTCTGCACCTGTTCGCGCATCTGCTCGATCAGCACCTTCAACTCCACGGCGGCGTTGGTGGTCCGTGCATCGACGGACTTCGAGCCCAGTGTATTGGCTTCGCGGTTGAATTCCTGCATGAGGAAATCCAGCCGGCGGCCCACCGGTTCGGCAAGCTTCAGCACGCGGCGCGCCTCGGCCACATGGGTGGCCAGGCGGTCGAGTTCTTCGTCGACGTCGATGCGGGTCACCTGCAGTACCAGTTCCTGCTCGAGCCGTCCCGGCTCCATCGGTTGGCGCATATCGGCCAAACGGCCCTCCAGGCGGGCGCGCAGGGCGGCACGGATCTCCGGCACCCACTGGCGGACGTCGGCGACGATGGTGTCGATGGCATCAAGCCGGCTGGCGATGATCTGCCCGAGCTTCTCGCCCTCGCGTTCGCGGGTGGCGGTGAGGCCTTGTAGCGCATCGTCGAGCACCTGCATCAGCGAGGCCTGCATGGCTTCGGGATCGACATCGGCCTGCTGCAGCACGCCGGGGAAGCGAAGCAGCTCGGTGAACTGGATGGTCATGCCGGGAAAGCGGCTGCCCAGGCTACCGGCAAGTTCTTCCAGTTGCGCCAGCAGGGTGTTGTCCAGCTGCAAGCCGTCGCCTGCCAGGCGCGCCTCGCTGCGCAGGCGCACGGTGGCATCGACCTTTCCACGCGATAGCCGCGCGGCGACCCTCTCGCGCAGGATGCCCTCGTGGGCCCGGAGTTCATCGGGCATGCGTGGGGAGATTTCCAGGTAACGGTGGTTCACCGTGCGCAGTTCGCAGGCGAGGTTGCCCGCGGGACTTAACGTCTCGGCCGACGCGTAGGCGGTCATACTGCGAATCATGGGACGTCCTGCGGGCGAGCCTTGGGGGCCGGCAATGGTAAACTTTCCCGCCCGCCAACGCCAAAGTCCCCATGACAGCCTTTTCCCGACCCAGCGGCCGACTCGCTGACCAGCTGCGCACCGTCAGCATCGAACGCCACTACACCCGCCACGCCGAAGGCTCGGTGCTGGTGAGTTTTGGCGACACCCGGGTGCTATGCAACGCCAGCATCGAGGAACGCACCCCGGCCTGGCTTCGCGGCAAGGGTGAAGGCTGGATCACCGCCGAATACGGCATGTTGCCGCGCGCCACCAATGAACGCATGCAGCGCGAAGCCGCCCGCGGCGGCCAGGGCGGCCGCACGATGGAAATCCAACGCCTGATCGGTCGCTCCCTGCGCGCCTGCGTCGACCGCGCGGCCCTGGGCGAGCGGGTGATCACCCTCGATTGCGATGTGATCCAGGCCGATGGCGGTACCCGCACGGCGGCTATCACCGGTGCTTATGTGGCGCTGGTCGATGCCGTGACGGTATTGATGAAGCGTACCGCGCTCAAGCGCAACCCGGTCGTCGGTGCGGTGGCAGCGGTTTCGGTGGGCATCGTCAACGGCGTGCCCGTTCTCGATCTCGACTACGCCGAGGACTCCGCCTGCGACACCGACATGAACGTGGTGATGAACGACGGCGGCGGTTTCATCGAAGTGCAGGGCACGGCCGAAGGCCACGCCTTCCGTCGCGACGAACTCGATGCCCTGCTCGGCCTTGCCGGCAAGGGCATCGCCGAACTCGTCGCCGCTCAGCGCGCTGCGCTGGCGGCGGGCTGACCATGGCCGACGTCGCGCGCGTGGTGCTGGCGTCGTCCAACGCGGGGAAGCTGGCGGAGTTCAACCAGCTGCTGGCGGGCCTGGGCATCGAGTTCATCTCGCAAGCCAGCCTTGGCGTGGACGATGCCGACGAGACCGGCCTCAGCTTCGTCGAGAACGCGCTGATCAAGGCCCGCCACGCCAGCACGGTCACCGGCCTGCCGGCGCTGGCCGACGATTCGGGCATCTGCGTTGACGCGCTCGATGGCGCTCCCGGGTTGTATGCGGCGCGCTACGCCGGCGTGCACGGCGACGCCGCGGCTAATCGTGCAAAGCTCCTGCGCGAACTCGACGGCAAGCCTGCGAACGAACGCAGCGCGTATTTCATCGCCGTGATCGTGCTGCTCCGCCATGCCGACGACCCTGCCCCGATCATCGTCGAAGGCCGCTGGTCCGGACGCATTCTCACCACCGAGCGCGGCAACGGCGGCTTCGGCTACGACCCGTTGTTCCTGCCCGAAGGCTTCGAACAAAGTGCCGCCGAACTTGATCCGGCACTGAAGAACCGCCTTAGCCACCGCGGCCAGGCCGTGACTGCACTGCGGGATCGACTGGCCGCCCGCTGATGTCCACGCTGTCACCGCCCCTGTCGCTCTACGTACATATGCCCTGGTGCGTGAAGAAGTGTCCATATTGCGATTTCAATTCGCATGGCCTGCGCGGCGAGCCGCCTTACGAGGCTTATATCGACGCGCTGCTGGCAGACCTCGATGCAGACCTTCTCGACTTCGGCGAGACGATCGCCGGGCGACGCATTGAAACGGTATTTTTCGGCGGCGGTACGCCCAGCCTGTTTTCAGCCCCCCAGGTAGCGCGCTTCCTTGACGGCGCCCGCGCGCGCATCGATTTTGCCGAAAATGCGGAGGTCACGCTGGAGACCAACCCCGGCACCGTCGAGCACGGTCGCTTCGATGGCTACCTGGCCGCGGGGGTCAACCGGCTCTCCTTCGGCATCCAGAGCTTCGATGACGACAAGCTGCGGCGCCTGGGTCGCATCCACTCAGCCAACGAAGCATCCGATGCAGTGAAGCTGGCGCAGGACGCCGGCGTCGAACGCATCAACCTTGATCTGATGTACGCCCTGCCCGGCCAGGACCTGGCCGGTGCCATCGCCGACATCGACCGGGCCGTCGCCCTGGCGCCGAGTCATGTCTCGCACTACCAGCTCACCCTGGAACCGAATACCGCCTTTGCCGCGAATCCTCCCCCACTGCCCGCCGACGACGACGCCTGGGCGATGCAGGAGGCCTGCGAGGAGCATCTGGCTGCCGCGGGATTTGTCCAGTACGAAATTTCCGCCTACGCCCGGCCTGGCGAGCCGTGCCGGCACAACCTCAATTACTGGCGCTTCGGCGATTACCTTGGGATCGGCGCAGGCGCCCACGGCAAGGTCAGCGGCCAGGATGTCCGCCGCCGCTGGAAGACCCGTCTTCCTGCCGCTTATTTGACGGCTGCCGGAACGCCGGCGCGGATCGGTGGCGACACCGTCGTGGCCGCGGCCGATCTTCCCTTCGAATACATGCTCAATGCGCTGCGCCTGGTGGACGGCGTGGACCTTGCCGGCTTTGCCCAGACCACGGGGCTGCCCTTGCAGGCCATCGCCGCACCCCTGGCCAATGGCATTCGGCGGGGCTGGTTGCGCGATGAGCCCGGGCGCCTGCATACCACCCCCCTGGGCCAGCGCTTCCTCAACGACGTGATCGAAAGCTTCATGACCTGACCCAGCGGGTGCGGGCACAGTGCTTTCGGCCGGTGGCGTCCAGCCAGGGCCTTCCCTACACTAGCCCTCACGAGGCAGGGGAGGCACTCGTAACATGTCGCTCGATTCACCCTCACGAACGCATACGTCTGAGGCGTCTGCCGCCGCCTGGCGCGCGGAGCTGTCGCCGCGTGCACGACAACATGTTGCCCACAGCCTGGCCACTTGCATGGCCTGGCTCGAGGCACCCCTGCAGGCATCGCTCTCGGAATTCGACCAGCGCCTATTCCAGATGGCCGACCGCGCGCGCAACCATGTCGAGCAGCAGGCGTGCTTCGAAAGCCGCCACGCGCTCGAACGAGGGACGGCCGCCTTCCGCGAGCGTTTCGCCAACGGCCTGCGCGAGCGGTTCATCCGCCTGGGTGACGCCGGTGAACAAAAACGCCTGCAACCGGAACGACTCGAACTGAGTCTGGTCGATACCACCGAACAGGAAGAGAACGACGCGCTTGCGGTGCTCTCATCGCGCGCCGAGGCGCGGCATGCCGGCGTGCTGCATGAGCTGGGCTTCCGGTTGGCGGTGCTTGCGGCCAGCGCGCCGCTCGATGGGGACGGCCAGCCAGCCGGCCCGCGTGCACTGGCGCAGGTGTTGCGCGAAGCCGCAGCGCCCATGCCGCTTTCCCTGGCCCATCGCCTGCTGATGTTCCAGTGTTTCGACGCGCGCCTGATGGCCAGCGTGGAATCACTGTACGCCTCGCTCAACGACCACCTGCGCGACAACGGTATCCTGCCGCAGTTGCGCGTGGTGTCGTACGCCCGCACCACCGCGTCCACGCGGGCCGCCGTCAATGCCCGCGCCGAAGCACCCGTGCGTGAACCGGCCGTGGTGCCTACACCTGCCAATGAAGCGGCGCGCAGCGAAAGCATCACGGTGCTGGAAAGCCTGCGTGACCTTCTTTCCCGGCGCACCCGGGAGCCGGCCGTGGCCCACGGCGCAGCACGCCTGGCCAGCGCCGACGAACTGCAGATCGCCCTGACCGCGCTGCAGGGACACCTTTCTGAAGTGGCCGACCACGCCTCGCGCGAAATCCGCAGCGCCCAGCGGCTGCGCGACGAACTGGTGGCCCAACTGTCGATCAACCGCCCGCCAGGCTCGCCACCGGTATCGCTGAGCCCCGAACACAGCGACACGGTGGAACTCACCGCCATGCTGTTCGAGACCCTGGCGCAGGAGCTCACCAAGCAGGGTGCCGCCCGTTCGCTGCTCGGTGGCCTTCAGTGGCCAGTACTGCGCACGGCCGTGACCGACAAAAGCTTCTTCGAACAGCGCGACCATCCAGCACGCAAGCTGGTCAACACGGTGGCCGAGGCCGCCAACGACTGGCTCGATCACGCCGATGCCGATCCAGCGCTCGCCGAGAAGCTCGAGCGCGTGGTGGGTGAAGTGGCCGTGGCCTCCACGATCGATCCACGTTGGGTCAGCGATATCGAAAACCACGTCGCCACCCTCAGCCGCAAGGCGCAGGTGGCCGAGCGCCGCCTGGCCGAGGCGATGGAAGGCCGCGAACGCCTGGCGACAGCGCGCAAGCGCGCCGCTGAGCTGATGGCCGCGCGCATGAACGAGCGCTCGCCCCGCGGCGTGCTGCGCATCCTGCTTGAGCGCACATGGTCCGACGTGCTGGCGTTGAACCTCTTGCGCAACGACGAGAAAAGCCCTGCTTTCCAGGCAAGCCTGGACATCACCGACCAGTTGCTGGGCCGCACGCCCGTCACCAACGTGGCGCACTTGCAGGCCGAAGTGGAAACGCGCCTGCAGCATGTAGGCATGCACGCCGACGAGGCCGCCGAAGTGGCTCGCCGCCTGCTTCGCCAGCAACAGGAAGACGACACCGCTCCCACCAATACCGACATGGCCATGCGCCTGAGGCAGCGTCCGCGCTTCGGCGAGGACGTGCTGGCCGCCAGCGAACCTGCCCCGCCGCCCGATGATGAAAACCGCCTCACCCCGCGCATCCGCGCCGAGCTTGAAGTGCTGCGCCATCGCGAGGCCGGTTCCTGGTACGAATTCATGCAGGCTGACGGTACGCTGGCCCGCCGCAAGCTTGCATGGTTCAGTGCGTCGTCCGGCCGTTGCCTGCTGGTAAATGCCAATGGCATCCGCGCCGAGGACCTCACCCTGCCACAGCTGGCCACCGCTTTGATCGAAGGCAGCGCGCGTGAATACGTGCCGCCGCCGTCATCCCTGCTCGACCGCGCATGGCATGCCATCGCCGGTAGCCTGCGCCTGTCCGCCGCGAGGGCCAGCTGACATGGGCACGATCGAACAGCGTGGCGCCCCACGCCGCCGAACCCGCCTTCCGATCCCGGTCATCGACACCATGACCGACCAGATCCTGGGCCAGCTGGGCAATCTGTCGGCCACCGGCATGATGCTGATCGGCAGCCGCGCGCCCAACAGCGCGGCGGTGTACCAGGTGTCCGTGGCGCTACCCGGTGCCGACGGCGCGATGGTGCTGGTGGGCATCCAGGAGCAATGGAACGAACCGGCAACGACACTCGGCCAGACATGGTCGGGCTACCGCATCGTGGCCATCAACGACCGCGACGCGGCGCAGCTTGACCGCTGGCTGGAGCACGCCGCGACCAGCGAGTATTAGGCCGCCACCTGGCCGAAGGCATCGCGGGTGAGGTTTTCAGGCTCGGCCGCCGTGCAAACCACGTCGTCCTCGATGCGGATGCCGCCGTACTTGCGGAAGGCATCCACGCGCGCCCAGTCGATATCCTTTGCCTCGGGTTTTTCTTTCAGTTCCGCCAGCAGCATGTCGATGAAGTAGAGGCCCGGCTCGATGGTCACCACCATGCCCGGCGCCAGGGTGCGCGTCAGGCGCAGGTAGGGATGGCCATCGGGGCGCTTGATGAAACCGCCTGTCTCGCCTTCCTGGAACCCAGCCACTTCATGCACCTGCATGCCGATGCCATGGCCCAGGCCATGCGGGAAGAACACCGCCGACACACCCGAAGCCACGGCGCTTTCGGCGCTCATGCGGATGAAGCCATGTTCGCGCAGCACGTCAGCCAATACGTGGTGCGCGTGGACGTGAAGCCTGGCGTAGTCCAGGCCCGCTTTCACCTGTGAACAAAACGACTGCTGCGCCGTCTCGACCGAATCGATCAGGGCCTGGAATTCAGACGCCTGGGGCGAGGCATAGGTGCGCGTGATGTCACTGGCATAGCCCGACGCGCTAGCGCCGGCATCGATCAGAAACGAAAGGCTGGGCTTGGGCGCCTCGCGGTCGAAGTTGGTGTAGTGCAGCACCGAGCCATGCTGGTTCAGGCCCACGATGGACGCATAGGGCAACTCAGCGTCGATCTGGCCGACGGCGGCGAGGTAATCCATGTGGATGCCGAATTCGCTCTTGCCGGCGCGGAAGGCAGCTTCCGCGGCACGGTGGCCGCGCGCGCCACGCTCGCTGGCGATGCGCATCAGCGCCAGTTCGTAGGGTGTCTTGAAGGCGCGGTGGAAGTGCAGGTAATCCATGACCGAGGCCGTGGCGCTGGGGGCAAAGCCGTCCAGGCGCACGTTGTCGTCGGCGATGATCGCGCAGCGCGCGGCAGAGGGCAGGTGCGTGGCGGCCTCGGCCGGCTCGCGGATCACCACGATATCGAAGTGCTCCACCCAATAGCCCGACGGCGCCTCAGGCACCACGTGCCAGTAATCGCGCGGCTGAAGGAAAACCAGCTTCGGCTTCTTGCCCGGGGTATAGACGATCCAGCTGCCCGGCGCGTCTGTGAGCGGCAACCAGTGTTTGAAATGCGGGCTCACCACAAAGGGGTAGTAGTTGTCGTCGAGGAAACGGACGATCGGCCGCCCGGCGGCCACCACCAGGTGGTCGAAACCGCCCAGCGCCAACGCCTTGTCGGTGCGTTCGCGCACCGTGGCCAGATGCTGGGGATAGAGGGCGGCTAGGGCGCTGGACATCTTTGGGCTCCGATCCTGATGGGGGCAAACACCCATGGTGCGCCTTGCCGCCCGGCGAGCCAAGTATGGGCGTGAGGGCTAACCGCGCCCGAACACCGCCGCGAAGCGGCCCTGCGCGTCGCCCAGGGCCGTGCGCAGCAGGCGCGCCGGGGTATCGGGCGCCGGATCGATGAGTTCGCGCAGGTGCGCGCCCCAGAGCGTCACGGCCAATTCGCCGCAGGCAAAGCCATGCCCAGCCGAGCGCCAGTGCGGCAGCGGCGTCCAGCCACCGCAGGCCGGGCACACCAGGGGCGCCATCTCCGAGCCTTCGGTCCAGACGCTCAGCGCCTCCTCGACAGATGCGCCCTCCTCGCCGCCCATCGCCACCAGGTGCCCGCATTCGGGGCAGGCCAGATCCACTTCATCGGCAGCGAACAGGCCCATCTCACTGCCACCTTCGACAAGATGCGCGCCGTCATGCACATCGGCGAGCCAGCGATGGGCGCGCACGTGGATGCCGATGGCGACGATGCGCCGGTCGAGCGGAAGCGACGCATGATCGCCGCGCACGGCGAACAGAGCCGCCCTTAGCAGGCTCGAACCGCCATCCTGGCTCCACAAGCCCGGGGCACGGTCAATGGCCGCCAGTGAAACCAGCCGTCGGTGCAGGGCCGTGGCAGTCGCCACCGCCCCGATGGCGGGGAGGCGATAGTCAACCAGCGCTGTCCAGGGCATGAGCATCGGCGAAAGGACCGTCACGACGCGCGACTCCCCAGCAGGTATTCCAGTTCCTCGATGCCTTTGGGCACGTCGCTGGTGAGCACCTGGGGACCATCGCGGCCCACCGCCACGTCGTCCTCGATGCGAATGCCGATCCCGCGCCATCGCTCAGGCACGGAACGCTCATCCGGATCGATGTACACGCCTGGCTCCACCGTCACCACCATCCCCGGTTCCAGCAGCCTTGGTTCGCCATCCACGCGATAGTCGCCGACATCGTGCACGTCCAGCCCCAGCCAGTGCCCGGTCTTGCTGGGGAAGAACTTCCTGTAGGCACCCGAGGCGATGGCTTTCGCCGGGCTGCCCTTGAGCAGGCCCAGGGCGCACAGGCCTTCGGTGATCACTTCGACCGCGGCGTCGTGTGCGGCGCTGAATACCTGGCCCGGGCGCACTTCGTCGATGGCAACGGCTTGCGCGTTCAACACGATGTCATAGAGCGCCCGTTGCTCGGGCGAAAATTTCCCGCCCACCGGATACGTGCGGGTGATGTCCGAGGCGTAGCAGTCCACTTCCGCACCGGCGTCCACCAGCAGCAGGTCGCCATCGCGCAGGCGCGCACGGTTGGCCTGGTAGTGCATGACGCAGGCATTCGCCCCACCGGCGACGGTGGGAGGAAACGCCGGTACCGCCCCGCTGCCGCGCATCACGCGCAACAGCTCGCCTTCCACCTCGTATTCCGCAACGCCCGGCCGCGCCACCTGCATCGCGGCCAGGTGGGCCTTTGCGGCAATGGTGGCTGATTGTTTCATCAGCGCCAGTTCCGCCTTCGACTTGTATAACCGCAGGTCGTGTAACAAATGGCCCAGGGCCACGAATTCCTTGGGTACCACGCCGCCGCCCCGCGCCGAGCGCAGGCGGCGCATCCAGCTGAGCAGGCGCGCATCGAATTCAGGTTCGGCGCCAAAATGACAGTACAGCCGCGCCCTGCCCTCGATCATGCCCGGCAGGATGTCGTCGATATCCTCGATCGGAAAGGCGTCGTCCAGTTTCAGCTGTTCGGCGGCGCGCTCGGTGCCAAGCCGCTCGCCGTCCCAGCGCTCGCGCTCAGCGTCGCGCTCGCGGCAGAACAGCAGCGCCTCGCCGTGGCTGCGGCCGGGCAGCAGGGCCAGGATGCTGTCCGGCTCGCCAAAACCCGATAAATAATGGAAATCCGAATGCTGGCGATAGGGCCAGGGTGCATCGGCGTTGCGCATGCGCTCGGGTGCTGCGGCGACGATGATGGCAGCGTCCTCGCCGGCCATCCGCATCAGCTGGCGTCGGCGGCGCGCGTACTCGGTTGCCGCGATCAATGCAGGGTATCGCCAGCCGGTGGTTCGCCGGCCGCCAGTTCCGCATGCAACAGCAACACGCCCACGCGGACAAATTCCTCCAGCTCCGTATAGGAAGCTTCGTCTTCCTCTTCGTCGCCGCGATCAAGGTCGGACGAGGCGATCACACCCAGGTCGCGCAACACTTCGCGCGCTTCCTCGGAAAGATCGCCATGGCCACGGGAACCGGCCAGCCCCAGGCCGCCCAGGAAGCCCCGGCACCATTCCACCAGGGCGTCGGCGCGATCACCCACGGGTGTGTCGTCGTCGGGCAGCAATAACTGGAAGGCAAACTCTGGATCGGACAGGGCTTCTGCACTTTCCTGGCGCAACCGCGACAGCACGGAGAGGTCCGGGCCCGTGGGAGACTTCCCTTCCTCCAGGTGCAATGCCTGCAATACGCCCTGTCCACCGAAGTGGCCGCCACCACTGAGGAAACCGCACAGCGAGCCATGCAACTCGCTGGCCTCGGTGCCCAGTTCCAGGCGTACGACGAGCTGGTCGAGGTCGTCGAAGGTGACACTCTGGCCGGTGCCCATGGTTCGCCTCCTGCAAAGAGCCTAAGTCTAACGCAGCTCTTGCTGTCATCCGGTGGCGGTTTGCTATAGTCCGCCCATGCCGACACCCTCTGATGTTTCCGCCGAAATCGACGCCCTGGGGCACAGCCTGGACCAGCTCGCCGAGACGGTCCGGCGGCTGACCGAGGAAAACCGCAGCCTGCGCCACAGCCAGGAACAACTGGCCAGTGAGCGCGCAGGCCTGGTAGCGCGCAATGAACAGGCGCGCCAGCGGGTCGAGGCGATGATCCAGCGTCTCAAGGCGCTGGAAAGCACCCCTTAAGGACCTATCCCGCCATGTCCACCGCCGAACCGGTCGCCCTGCGACTGCTGGACCGCGAGTTCCACATCGCCTGCGCCCCGGAAGAGCGCGCCGGCCTGGTGGCCGCGGCGCAGTACCTCGACGGCAAGATGCGGGAACTAAAGGCAAATACGCGCGCGCCCGGCTTCGACCGGGTGGCTGTATTGGCGGCGGTCTCGATCGCCCACGAGCTCCTGGGACTGAAGGTGGAGCACGCGGCTCAGGAACTGGCGCTGACCGAAGGTTTGGGCAATTTGCGCAAGAAGCTTGAAGGTGTGCTCGACGGCCACATAAAATAGGCACGGCGTTTTCTGCGGTGTTCGATAGCGCATCCTTACATTTGCCTTGTTCCTATAAACGGCCCCGGGTCGGCCAGTTCACGGATTGTGTGCATGTCCGCCGCGTGCGGAAAGCCTTAGAGCCGTGATGGTCCTCCCACCTGATCCTCGTGGATCAAGGTCGTTCGGTGTGCAACGGCATCGCGGTTAACGCCACTTATTCTCCTTTGACTGGGCCTGTCAGTCTTATGCCAACAAGTCCCAGCCAGCGACGCGAACTGCGTGGCGACCTCGCCCAGCGACGTCGCGAGCTCGGGCCCGCCGAACGCATCGGCGCGGCCCAGGGCCTGCGCCATAGCCTTGAGTCGCTTCCTGAATTCCTCACCGATGCGAAAGTGGCCGGCTACTGGGCCACCGGCGGCGAGCTGCCACTGAACCTCGCCATCGCCGGCTTCGCCGAGCGCGGCCAGCATTTCTACCTGCCGGTGATCGACAGCAACCGGCGCCTTTGCTTCGTGCCATGGCGTACCGGCGATGAAGTGGCTCCGAACCGACTCGGTATCCCCGAGCCCGTCAAACAGGACCACATCACCGCGCCCAACCAGATGGACCTCGTGCTGGTGCCGCTGCTCGGGTTCGACCGGAAGGGCAACCGCCTTGGCTTCGGCGGTGGCTACTACGACCGCAGCTTCGACTTCTTGAATGGCGCCGAGCGGCCCGCGCAGCCGCTGCTGGTGGGCGTGGGTTATTCCTTCCAGGAAGTGAAGTCGATCGAAACGGCCCACTGGGACATCCCGCTCGACTACATCGCTACGGAAAAAGAGCTCATCGACTGCACGGGCGGGAAATGAACTACTGGCTGATGAAGTCCGAGCCGGACACGTTTTCGATCGACGACCTCAAGCGCAAGGGCAAGGAGGCCTGGGATGGCGTCCGCAACTACCAGGCGCGCAACTACATGCGCGATGGCATGCGGGTGGGCGACAAGGTGTTCTTCTACCATTCCAACTGTGCCGTGCCCGGCATCGTCGGCATCGCCGCGGTCGCCACCGCCGCCTACCCCGATCCTTCCCAGTTCGACCCGAAGAGCGATTACTTCGATGCCGGCGCGAAACGCGAGGATCCACGCTGGATGCTGGTGGACGTTAAATTCGTCCGCAAGCTCAAGCGCAACATCTCGCTGGACGAACTCAAGGGCATCGAGGAACTCACCGACATGGCGCTCGTGCGCAAGGGTAACCGGCTTTCGGTGATGCCGGTTTCCAAGCCGCATTGGGACTACATCCTTACCCTGGAGTGATGGCCATGAGCCAGAACGAAAAGCGCCTCGCCGGCGAAGCCGCCCTTCGCTATGTCGAGCGGGGCGCCGTGATTGGCGTCGGTACCGGCTCCACGGTGGCCTTCTTCATCGACGCACTGGCTTCGATGAAGAACGACATCAAAGGCGCTGTATCCAGTTCCGAGCAGTCCACCCGGCAACTGAAGTCGCACGGCATCGACGTGCTCGACCTCAACGCCGTGGGGCCTCTGGACGTCTACATCGACGGAGCCGACGAGTGCGATCCGCACAAGCGGCTGATCAAGGGCGGTGGCGCGGCACTCACCCGTGAAAAGATCATCGCCTCGGCATCGAAGACCTTCGTCTGCATCATGGATTCGTCCAAACAGGTGGACATACTCGGCGCATTCCCATTGCCGGTGGAAGTGATCCCCATGGCTCGCAGCCACGTGGCCCGGGAGATTTCCGCCATGGGCGGCAACCCGGTGTGGCGTGATGGCGTGGTTACCGATAACGGCAACTGGATCCTCGACGTCCACGGCTGGCGCATCGTCGATCCCGTCGGCATGGAAAACAAGCTCAACCAGATCGTCGGCGTGGTCACCTGCGGCCTGTTCGCCTCGCGGCCGGCCGATGTCGTACTGGTCGGCGACAGGGTGCTCGGCTAGCTGGCACCCGGGCCTTCCCTGCTGCCGCTTACCAGCGGTAGCGCACCGACGCGGTCACCGTGCGCGGATAGCCGTAGTAGCACCAGATCGCACTGTTGCAGGCTGTGATGTAGTTGCGGTCGGTGAGGTTCGATCCCGCCAGCTGCACGCGCCACTGGTTGAAGTCGTAATGCACGTTGGCGTCGAACAGGGCATAACCGCCGGTCGGGAAGTCGTTGTTGGCATCACCGTAGTGGCGTCCGATGTAGCGCACGCCGCCGCCAAAGCCCAGCCCGGCCAATGCACCTTCGCGAAGGGAATAATCCGCCGACACCGAACCCTGCCGGTTGGGCACCAGCGCCACGCGCTTGCCGAGGGTGGCATCGGTGGCCTCGGTGACGCGGGCATCCGTCCGGGCCCAGGCCGCGGTCATGCTGAGGTCTTCGGTGATCGCGACATTCGCTTCGAGCTCCGCGCCACGCGTGCGAGTACGGCCTTGCTGGATCGAGAACAGGATGTGGTCCGGATCCACCGTCAGCGCGTTCTTCTGCGTCAGCTGGTATACCGCCGCCGTAAGCAGCGTGCGGCCATCGGGCGAGGCGTACTTCACGCCACCCTCGTACTGGTCGCCGGTGATCGGCTTGAAGGACTGCCCGGCGAAGGTCGTGCCCACCGTGGTCTTGAAGGAATGGGAATAAGCGACGTACGGCACCACGCCAGAATCGAAATGGTAGTTCACGCCCAAGCGACCGGAGAACGCGTTGTCCGTCTGCTTGCGATGGGTGCCGGCGATGATGTCGTCCACATCGTTGGTGACCCAGTCGTTGCGGCCGCTGGCGACGATGCCGAACTTGCCCCAGTTGACCTGGTCCTGCGCGTAGGCACCGGTCTGTCGCAGGACGGATTCGGTACGCGAGGTGTAGGGGATGCGCTCTATCGGCGCGCCATACACCGGATTGTAGATATCAATCGTCGGTGCGCTACCGAAGGCCGAACGGCTGTCGTCGCTATTACGCAGATAATCCACGCCCATGAGCAAGGTGTGCTCGACGCTGCCGGTGGTGAACTTCGCCTGGGCCTGGTTATCCACCGCGAACAGGTGCGTGCGGTCGTATACGGGGAAATTGTAGCGGTTGAGCGTGCGGAGGTCCTCCTGCAGGCCAAGGCTGCCGATGGACCGGTGGTCCACCATCGCATCTTCCACGCGCAGGTCCTGCCTAACCGACCACGTGTCGTTGAATTTATGACTGAAGTCCCAGCCGATCGACTTGTCGGTCTTGTGGTAGAAATCGTAACCTGGCTCGCCGGGATTCACGTCGCGGGGAATACGTCCGTTGGGATTGGGAAGCAACGTGCCCTGCTCGGGCAGGAAACCACCCACGCCATTGGAAAGCGCGCGCTGGTAGCGGGCCAGCAAGGTGAATGACGTATCGTCGTCGGGCTTCCAGGTGAGGCTTGGCGCGAAGTAGTAGCGGTCGTCCTGTGAATGCTTCAACGGCGAATCGCCCTGGCGCGCCAGCGCCACCAAGCGATAAAGCCAGTGGCCGTCGTTATCGATCTGCCCGCCGACATCGCCGGCAAGTTGTTTCTCGCCGAAGCTGCCCACCGTGGCTTCCACTTCGCGCGGCGCCTCCAGGCTTGGACGCTTGCTGGTCATGCTGATCATGCCGCCCGGCGGCAACTGGCCGTACACCGCGGACGATGGCCCCTTGTTCACCTCCACGCGCTCAAGGCCATACGGCTCGATGCGCGAATCAGACGTCCAGGACCCGGTGGGCAGCGCCAGACCGTCGAGGAAGCGCGCCGGATCGTAGCCGCGGACGAGGATCCAGTCGCTGCGCGGATCCATGCCGTAGCTGCCTCCGACCACGCCGGCCAGGTAACGCACCGACTCATCCAGCCCCTGCACGCCGTAGGCCTGCATGCGATCAGGCGTTATCACCGACACCGATTGCGGGATCTTCACCACCGGCGTTTCGGTCTTGGTGGTGGAATAAACCACGTTCACCGCCTCCATGGTCTTTGCATCGACCGGGGCGCTGGATGTGGTGTCCTGGGCGGCAGCGGCCTGCGCTGCCAGGGCGAGGGCAACGGCAGCGAACAACGCCGGCCGGGAAAGGGGCTTGGACACGGGGTTTCCATCCGGATAAGTCGGCCGCGCGGGGTGCTGCGGCCGGATTATCACGAATGATAACGGTTCTTATTACAGTCTGGAAGAGCAATGACAGCCAGAACTCGCTCCGATCGCCCTTAGCGCGACGACTGGAGCGTCGATTCCAGGGTGGTCCAGGGGGTCGGGCTCATATGCATGCCGATCATGGACAAGCCATGCGTGTCGATGCCCGCTGCCTGGACGGAGTGCGTCAGCTCCAGCAGGGACTCAGGATAGAGCAACGAGCCGCCCGGTCCCAACGGCTGGACCATTTCACCGGTATGCAGCAAGTGTGCACCCGGGATCGACGACATCAACATGGGCTGCTCGCCATCGGGCACGGGCATCACGGTGATGGCGTTGACGCCCTTGCCCAGGGTCACGGGACCTGACACCGGGCGGATGTCCGGCGTTCGCGGCGCACGTGCGAGTGCATCCGGAAGCAGGCTATGCGGCGCCGCGGCCAGCGCGCGGATGACCGCCACATTACGATCACGGACATAGATGGGAATGCCCCGTGCCACGTATTCGCGCACACCGGCAATATGCCAGTAGAACGCCGTGGACGTGATCAGCGCCTTGACCTTCATTCCAGGAAAGCGGCGCGCCGCCTCGTCCAGCACGCGGCGCGAATAGCCGGCGGAAATCGGTGCATCGATGATCACCAGGCCATCGTCCTGACGCACGATGGTGCTGTACCACGAGCCCGGAATCTGCACTACGCCAGGGGCGATCTCCCTGATCGGCCGCTTCGGATCCGGCGCCATGCCAATCGCCTCGCCCAGTGCCAGGTCGTCCACGTTGTGCGCGGACATCGGCGGCGGTGTGGATTTCATCGCGAATGCCTTGTCATCCACCGCGTTGTCGAAATGTACTTCATCGATCACGGCGGCGCGCAGGTGTACGCCGTTGCGGAATGTGTCCGACTGCCCCGGGTAGCGCACGCCCTCGCCCAGCGCGTAGTTCATCAGTTCCACGCGGTCGGTGATATCGCCCCAGGCATTCCAGGCCAGGTCGCCGCTGGTGGCACGGTGCCAGCTACGCGTGGTTTCGATGGCGGAAGGCAGGTTCGTATGCGCGTCAAGGTAGATCCGCACGGGACTCTTTTCCTGGTGGAAGGAGACGACATGCTGGGCGATGCCATGAAGTGGTGAATCGCTTTCCTGTTTCAGGTCACCGGCTTGCTCGGCAAGCAACAGCGCTGCGATGGGCTCGTCCGTCTGCCACGCCATGGGGGCTTCCATGTGCCAGGAACGGGCGGCCTTGTCAGCCACGACCATTTCACCCACTTCGCCATCTTTCCCTTCAAGGGTGCGCATGACGTACGGCGGCGGCCCGGCACTGGCCGCGAGCTGGGCCTCATCGCTCATGCGCCGTTGTCCATGCAGGTCATCGACGATGGTCTGGCGCCTTGCGCCGGAGAATACGTAAGGCGCGTCGGCGTGGTCGAACTCGACGATGTCAAAGTTCACGCTGGTCGTCGTGCGCTTAAGTTGCGCCACAGTGTGCAGGTCACGCCCCTGCCCCATGGCAGAAAGCGCCTTGGCTACGAGCGCGTGGGCATCTTCCGCACGACCAGGCGCCGGGACGCCCATGGCGATCAGCGCACACGCTCCGGCTGCCGCCCATGCCAGCCTCATGCCTTGCCCACCTTGCCATGCTGCGAATACGCCGCGTGCCAGGCACCACCCTCATACACGAAGATATCCGACGACTTCACGCCGTTGTCAGGCCCAAGGCTGAGGTCGTAGAACGACACCACCGCGATCGTGCCGTGGACCACCACCGAGGTTCCCGAGGGGTGTTCCTTCAGGTACGCATCGAGTTTCGCCTTGCCGTCCGTCGAACCCTTGTTCTTCGCCGCACCGGCGACGATGCGTTCCTTCGAATGCGCCACGCCGTCGGTGCCGACAGAGCGATAGCCGGGCATCAGCATCGACTCGAGCCATTCGGTCTGGCCGGTTACCTCAGCCAGGCTCCAGTGGTCTTCCGTGGCGCGGACGCCGGCTTCGCTCTGTTCGTGCTCGTTGGCACCGGGCGGTGCAAGATCCCATGCGTGGGCGGGGAAGGCGGCCACAGGCGCCAGGGCGATTATCGTTCGAAGAATGAACGTGGGCTTTGTACTGAAGACCGACATGTGCATTCACTCCATCGTGGCTTGGCCAGGGTGGAGGGACGTTAGGGCGATAGACAACCGGCCGCATCGACGATGGGACGAGCGGGTCCGCCGAAGGGTCGGGCGGAGAAAACCGCCCGTCCAGCGGACGAGCGGCCTGGTGTGCGCCGGGGCCTATCTCGCGCTGGACGTCGGCATCTGGCTGATGACCTTGCCCTTGTCATCAAGCATCTGCAGCGACGGCGTACCGTCCGGAGCCACCTGCATGCGGATCCGCGGCCTTCCTTCGGTATCGTTCAGGCCAAGCATGACCGACTCGTCCGGCAGACGGCTGATGACCATCCTCGGCTTCACCTTGTAGTGGTTGCGGGCCATGAACTCTGCCTTGCGTTTGCTTTGCTCATCCGCCGGCAGCTGGCTGATGGAATTGGTGAAGTCGACCACTTTCGACATCGGCATGTCGGGATTGTCGGCAAAGACCAGCCTGGCGTACCGCTTGCCCCCCTTCTGGCCGTACTCGGCAACGAATGCCTGGTCCTGTTCGTACTCATCGAAACTCAGGTGCCCTGAGGATTCACCCTGGCCATCCTTGCCCACTTTCCCGTCGAACATAAGGCCGCCGTTCTCCGTGCCCTCGTCGTTGTAGAAGAGGATGCCGGCGCTCGATCGCGTGGGATGGGGGTGCTCCTTGGACTTGATGATGAGGCCCGGCTCCGTCGCCTTGTTCGAGATCACCATGCGCAAGGTACCATCGGGCTCCACCACGTTGATGCGCTGCACGGTGAGCTCGTCGAGCGTTGTTTTCTTCGTGGTCGTGCCGACGAAGCCGGAAAGCACCGTTACTGCGAAGACCGCGGTAAGCACGCCTGAATAGACCACGAGGAATCGCTGTCCAAAACTTGACTTCATGCCCTGCCCTCCGATGGTTGTTTCAATCATTGAAACCGCTCGCCCACGCCCGGGGCATGAGCTGGAAGTCACGTGCGATCGTCAGCACATCATGCAGCGTGCAGCTCTTCACGAATGACCTGACGTAGCGCTTCCAGGGTAAAGGGCTGATCGCCATGCGCAAGGTAGTCGCGCAATGCACGATTGATCTCTGTCTGGTAGCCGGTTCCACTAGCGCCGGCACGCTTGCGAAATTCCTCGATGACGTGTGCATCCAGCATGATCGTGATTCGTGTCTTTCCATGCGACTGGATCACCGCACCGCGCTTGGCTTTACTGAAATCGTACTCATTACGCATGGTAGGTCCTTGATTCTCCGCGACTGGCCTTGCGGGCCGAAATAATGCGGGACCGTTTCCCGCGGGATGTATGCACGACCACGAGCAAACGGCATCGCGAGTCCATCCCAAGCGTGACGCAACGAACTTCTTCGACTGCGTCCGGATCCTCGATCGTGAGGGCATAAGGATCACGCAATACCTGTTCTGCATCGGCGAATTCGACGCCATGGCGCAACTTGTTCAGGCGATCCTTCGCCCGGTCGAACTCCACATCGTCCATACTTGCAGTATGCATACTTTATATGCATACTGCAAGTATGGCGCTATTTCTCAGATAACTTTCGGGTGCATCGCTGAGAAGCGAGCCGCGAGGTCCTGGCGCTTGAATGTTTCCACGACGTGGTCGATGAATACGCGCGTTTTCTGCGGCAGCATTTTTTGCGCGGAGTAGTAGATGGACAGGTTGCCGCCGTCCACCCACCAGTCGGGAAGTACGCGTTGCAATGCGCCGCGCTCGATCCACGGAAGTGCCGACTGCACGGCGAGCAGTGCGATGCCCATGCCCATCGCCGCGGCCTGGCAGGTCGCATCTGGATCGTCGAAGACGATGCGCGGGCCTAGTTCGATCGACACCTGGGCGCCCTTGCGATGGGTCAGCAACCAGTCGCGGATGCGCCCTGTCTGCGGCGAGCGGATCAGGATGCCATCCCGACCGGCGAGATCGGCAGGTGTCTGAGGTGCCTGCATGGAAGCCAGATAAGCAGGCGACGCCACCAGGATACGGTGCGCCGGCGCCAGGGCGCGTGCGACGACACCGGGGCGAAGGTCAAAACCACCGCCGAGCGCCACGTCGAAACCGTCGGCAATCAGGTCGCCTGCCCGGTTGTCGAAGTGCCAGTCCGGCCGCACCCCAGGATAGGCACGAAGGAAATCGCCAAGCATCGGCACGATGTAGTCACGACCGAAGGCATTGGGCAGGCTGATGCGCAATACGCCCGCCGGGCCGGCTGTACGCGCCCGCGCATTGGCCAGCGCACCCTGCAAGTGTTCCAGGCCGCCTTCCACTTCCTGGCGGAAAGCTTCGCCAGCTTCGGTCAGGGACAACCGGCGCGTGCTGCGCTGGAACAGACGCACACCCAGTTCTGCCTCAAGCCGCGCGACATTCTTCCCGACGGCGGCAGGTGTAAGGCCTAAACGCCGTGCCGCATGAGCGAAGCTCCCGGACTCCGCACTGCGCAGAAAGCAAACAATACCGTTGAGGGTATCCATGGGCTTCGATTCTAAACCGATAGGATCGAATAAAAATACCCAAATGGCTCTACTGGTTGGGAAAGCTACGCCGTACATTGTTGGTTGACCCAAACCCCTTCCAGCGGAGATCCATCATGGACAACCTCAATTCCATCCAGGGCAAGAGCGCCCTGGTCCTCGGCGGTTCGCGCGGCATCGGTGCCGCCATTGCCCGGCGCCTCGCGGCCGGCGGCGCATCGGTGGCCGTCACCTACGTACAGGGCGCCGCCCCCGCCCAGGCACTGGTCGAAGAGATCAACAAGGCCGGCGGCAAGGCCATCGCCATCCAGGCCGACAGCGCCAGCGACAGTGCGATCGAAGCGGCGGTGGAGAAGACCAAGGCGACCTTCGGCAACTTCGACATCCTCGTCAACAGCGCCGGCGTGCTGGCCATCGCTCCCATCGAGGAATTCACTACCGAGGAGATCGACCGCACCATCGCCATCAACGTGCGCTCAGCCGTGATCGCCAGCCGCGCAGCGGCGAGGGCGATGGGCACGGGAGGCCGTATCATCCACATCGGTAGTACCAACGCCAATCGCATGCCCTTCGCCGGTGGCGCGGTATATGCGATGAGCAAGTCGGCGCTGCAGGGCTTGACCCAGGGCCTGGCACGCGACTTGGGCCCGCGCGGCATCACCGTGAACACGGTGCAACCAGGCCCGGTGGACACCGACATGAACCCAGCCGACGGCCCGATGGCCGCCAACCTGGTGCCGATGCTTGCCTCGGGCAGGTATGGCCGCCCGGACGAGATCGCCAGCTTCGTGGCGTACCTTGCCGGCCCGGAGGCCGCTTACATCACTGGAGCCAACCTGATGATCGATGGCGGCTTCGCAGCCTAGGTCAGCCCGGGCGGGTCGCCTCCACCGGCGAAACGCGCGTAGCGCGCATCGCCGGGTTAAGCGTGGCCGCCTGCCCGAGTGCCAGTAGCAGCACAATGCCGACACCCATGTATGCCAGCGGCACGTGACTGACCTCGAAGTTCACCGCCATCCAGATATTGAGCATGCCGCATAGCGCGATACCGATCGCCACGCCGGCCAGCGTGATGAGGAAATTCTCGGTAAGGAAATACAGCAGGATGTCGCGCCGGGTGGCACCGAGCGCGCGACGTACGCCGATCTGCGCGCGACGCTGGCCTACCCAGAAACTGGTGAGGCCTACGATGCCTGCTCCGGTGATCAGCAACAGAGCCACGCTTACCACGCCCATGATGACCGCCATGCCGCGATCGGTCCGGTAGGCATCCTGCCGCACCTGGTCGAAAGTGCGCACGCCGGTGTGCGGTGGAAAGACGCGTTCGCGATGTGCCTTGACCAGGGCCGCGGGCGCCTCCCTCACTATGCGGTCGAGCATGCCGGGTCGGGTGCGGATGAGATAGTCGCTGTAGCGATTGGTCAACCGGGCAGGAACGATGGCGACGTCCTGCGCCCACGTGTCGGCAAATGACGAAGACCATGGCACCTGCAAGTGATCGATGATGCCGATGATGGTGGTGGGTGGCGCATTCTTGCCCGTGTTCAGATACACCGTCTTGCCCAGCGCCGACACGTCTGGAAACAGGCGGTCGGCCATGGCTTTGGTGATGATCGCTACCGGCGGCATCACCAGGCTATTGAAATCACTGCCATCGACGATTTCCTCGGGCCGGAAGTTGCGCCCCGCCACCAGATGCACGCCTAGCGTGGCCAGGGCGTGGTCGTCGCTGGCATACATGCCAGCCACGAACAACCAGTGGTCCTTGGTGTTATCCAGGCGAACACCGGTGGACCAGCCGCCGCCGCGCAACGGAAACGAATTCATGACGGCGGCGTCTTCCACCCCGGGAAGGGAGCGCAGGGTTTCAAGGTCGGTGCGGATCAAGGGTGCGAGCACGTTGCCATCGGTGCTTCCCACCCAACTGTTCATCACGGTGAGCAGGTTCTCTTCCACGATGCCCGTGGGGCGCGCCATGCGCTCCATGTTGGACCGTATGATCGACAATGCGTTGCAGACGATGGCGAGGGTAAGTGCGATCTGAAGCACGATCAGAATCGTGCCGGCTTTGTGCCGCCGCAGTGCGCTGATAATGGGCTGGATATCCATGACTGCTCCTAGTTCGACTTCAGCTGCCAGGCTGGCTGCACCTGCGCGGCACGCCACGTCGGATACAACGAGGCCAGCAAGGCCGCGACCACTGAAACGGCAAGCGTCAGGCCCATCAGGGAGGGATCCAGATAGGCAAGCCGGGCAATCTGGGCACTGAAGACCATGCCGATGCCATGCATGCCGATGGCCGTCAGCAACAAGCCAAGCACACCGCCGGTAAGGCCCACGGTTGCCGCCTCGATCAGGAATTGCGCGTAGATTTCCCGTCGCGACGCGCCCAGGGCCCGACGCACGCCGATCTCCCGCGCACGGCGCATGAACTTGGCCAGCAAGAGCCCGATGGTGTTGACCAGGCATACGCCGAGGAAACTCACCGACACCACCAGTGACACCTTGGCACCTTGCGGCACCACCTTCCGGTAATCGAGCCAGTCGGGGACATCGTGCAGGCGCACGTTGGGCGCCCAGCGGAAGCGTCCGGCACGCTGCTGCTCGGCAGCGTAGCCGCGCAGGCGATCACGATAGGTGGCCACTGCTTTGGATGTGGGCAATTCCGCCCAGAAGGTGATCCAGACGCACTCCGAACGGAGCCAGGGTTCCCAGCCCACACCGGGGTCCTTCACGCAGTTGGTGTCGCCAGAGGTGACGAAACGTTCATCGATGGCATGAGTGAACGGGATGAACACTTCGACCGGCTCGGTGAAGCCCTTGGTATTGACGACGTCGAAGAACAGGGGCTGCGGATCCCAGGTATCGATCACGCCGACCACCCGATAGAGATGGCCTTCCAGGTTGACTTCCCGTCCAACGCTGTTTTCACCGTGGAACAGCCGGTCGTTCAAGTCCCGGCTGATGACGACGACAGCCGCGCGGCCTTCATCATCATTTGCCGTCCATGCGCTTCCATAGAGGAAGGGGATGTCGAACATGGCAAAGGCGTCGGCGTAAACGGCATACGAATTGACACCTTCAGGCTGGCGATTGGCCTCGTCGGGAATCACGGAGATGCCCAACGGATAAAGCGCCGTCTGCCTGGGTGCCCAATGCGCACGTTGCAGGGCCATGGCATCGATGTAACTGAGCTGCTCGGGAGGCTCACCTGGAGGGCTCTCGTTGTTGTTCGGCCCCCAGTTGTCCACCTGAGCCACGAACAGTTGCGACGACTTCCACGGTATGGGATTACGCGCGGTAGCGCGGTACACCGCATAGGTCACCATGGACGACGCCACGCCAAAGCCGATGGTCAGCACCATCAAAGCCGTAAGCACCCGGTGACGCGACAAACTGCGTAAACCGAGTTTGAAGTAATACGCGAACAAGGGCCTTCCTCCGTTCCACTGACATCTATGCCTTGGAACGAAGTAAGCAACAGCCACGCCAATTAAGAAACCGCAAACACTTCAAACATTTGCAACGACAGTCGGAAGCTTGCCACTGTCCGCGGACAAACGACGGACAGTGAGGACAAGCTCCTTGACAGACTGGGCCGTCAATAGACCGGGGATTACTCGATCAATGCTCGCAGGGCTGCCTCGTCCATAGTGGCAGGCGCCAGGATCACCGAAGCCTCGGTGGCGACACTGGACATGTTCCAGTACTTCGCGTGCAGTGCAGCCTTGAGCAAAGGAGGAACCTTCTCAAAGCCATGCCGCTCATAGAATGCAACCGCCCAGTCGGCACCGCGCCAAGCGGCGATCAGGATCGGCTTGGTGGCTATCGAACGACTCG